>JAPVXR010000011.1 GCA_027214385.1 Cryomorphaceae bacterium 1068
CATTGAACCTGCGTTTCAACACAAGTTGCAGCTTGCTCGCAAGAATCGTTTACGTTCCAATGTGGGTATAGATCTGCACCTGATGCAGCTGATACAGTAAGAGGACTAAAACCGGCAGCAACTACAGGTCCGTCAAAAGAGCCTGATCGCACTGTGATATAACCACCTTCAACAATCGAAAACTCGATGTCTTCTCCTGCAGGAACGCCAGTTATTGTCGAGTATTCCTCTTGGTAAGAACAAGTAGAGATACCGATCAATTCACCGTTTGGTCCTTCAGCAGTAATATCCGCACTTGCAAAAGCAACTGTGTTTAAGCAGCTGTCGTCTGGAATTGGAGTACCTGCACAAACACAGTCCTCACCCAATACGTCATTTTCAGTATTTTCATCACCATCATCACAGGGGTCACCAATATTTCCATCCGGACAGTCAGTACCACAAGTGAGACATTGAACGGTTGTTTCAACACAGCTGGCATCTTGACCACAAGCCCCGTCTGTATTCCAGTGCGGATAGAGGTCTGCACCACTCGCACCTAAAACAGTAACGGGAGATGTTCCTTGAGCGACAACGGGTCCGTCTACAGAATCAGTTCGTACGGTAATGTAACCGCCTTCAACAATAGCGAATTCAACGTCCGAACCTGCAGAAATTCCTGTTATAGTAGAGTATTCTTCTTGGTATGAGCATGTGCTGATGGTTAATAAAGCATCAGCAGCTCCGGTCAAATCTTCAGAACCAAACGATGATCCATTCAAACAATCACCTGTAAGTGGTTGGCCTGCGCAAACGCAGTCTTCACCAATAACATCTCCAACGGTATTTGCATCACCATCGTCACAAGCGTCACCGATGTTTCCATCAGGACATTCCGTTGCACAAGACGTACACTGCACTGAAGTAGCTAGACAGCTGGAAGCAGTAGCACAAGCGTCGTCTACGGTCCAGTGTGGGAACAGGTTTGACCCGCTGGCACCTGATACGGTAACCGGGCTAAAACCTTCTGCTACAACAGCACCTCCGGCAGAATCTGTTCTGACAGTGATGTATCCGCCCGTTGAAGAAGAAAATTCAATGTCTTCTCCTACAGGTACGCCTGTAATGGTAGAATACTCTTCTTCGTAAGAACAAGTAGAGATAGTGATCAATTCACCGTTTGGTCCGTCAACACTAATGTCAGCGCTACCGAAACTAGCGACGTTTTGACATCCGCCTTGTGCGAATGCGGTTGACGAAATAAATGCGCCAAAAAGTATGGCGCAACAGACTGTCAACATTTTAGTTAAATGCATCTTCATAAGAATTGTTTTTGGTTAATAATTTGGTTAAAGAAGTGGGTATTGTCACTCCATAATAATTTAATTAGTTCGGCTAACCGTCGAATAGGGTCGACAAAAAGCCTTACAAGATCGACAAGTTACAATGGTTTTTGAAAGAATCAAAATCAATAGCAGAAATCATCAGTTTCTGCTATAAAGCATTGATAGTAAATCCAGTGAGATTGGATTTTTTTTGTGGAGATGTACAAGACACTAGATATTGACAAAAAGGCTGACATTTAATAATCTAGCGCAGCGTAATTAAAAAGCCGTCTACCCATAGGGCAGACGGCTTTCAATGAATAACTGACTGCTTATTTTGCAATCATGAATTTGTCATTTACTACTTCGTTTTCAGTAGTCAGACGGTAAATGTACACTCCGTTAGGGAGGTTAGATCCGTCAAACTCGAAACGGTAATCGTTTCCTGCTTGAGCATTTCCTGCAAACAAACCGTCAACAAGACGTCCGCTCATATCGAATACTTCAAGAGTTGTGTAGCTATCTTCTGCAACTGTGAAAGTTACGTTAGACTGACCCTCAGTTGGGTTAGGCAATGAAGAAATTGCTGCTCCACCTGGAGTAGTAAACGGTTGCCAAGTTGTGAATGGACCTGCTACTAGTGGAGTTTGAGAACATCCACATCTCACTTGCCATTCGTAATCTGTGCCAGGCTGAAGAACTCCACCAGGGATGTTGAACGAGCTTGCACCAGCCCCACCGATTATCTGAGCGCCAAGAATACTCGAAGCACCAGCTAATCTAACTCTGATTTGACATCCAATCTGACCTGCAACAGCATCCCACTCCGTTAAGAATGAATTACCAGTGAAGGTAGTGCTAAGGCTTGCTTCATCAACAGCAGGGAATGGATCTGCACAACTAGACTCACAGTCTAGAGATACGGTGATGTCACCAGCGTCGAAATAGGCGTATGTGCGCACGTAGTAGACTCCTGCAGCAGGAGCTTCCAAAGTTATACCTTCTCCAGAACCAGCACTTAAACCAGTGTCTGAACAAGCTACTTCCGTTAGGCTTTCACAATCTCCGGAGTAGATAAAAAGAACTGCGTCAATAAGAGAACCTTCACCAGGTAATACGGTTACAGTGTAATTGTCTGTACCGTTAGCTTGGAATGCATACCACACATCATCAGGAGTGGTTGATGTAAACCCACCACATAAATTATTCAAGCCTTCAGTTTGATTAGCACCTACTGTAGTACCTGTAACGGTAGCGCCACAAGCAAGAAGCGAACTTACATCATCACAGTCATCATTTGCTAATGGCACCGTACCGCCTGCGCAAGAGCAGTCAGGTTGTATAGTTGATCCTTCAGTCAAAGGATCACCATCATCACATGGGTCACCAATGTTTCCTCCGGGACAAGTAGCTGGACAAGTAGTGCACTGAGCTGTTGTTGTTACACAATTGGTTGCTGTTTGACAAGCACCGTCAGTATTCCAATGAGCATACAAGTTATTGCTAGCTGAAGCAGAGAAAGTAAGAGGTGAAGAACCTTGAGCGACAACGGGGCCATTCAAAGAGTCAAATCTTACTGTAATATATCCACCTTCAACAATGGCAAGCTGGTAAGTCTCTCCAGCGACAACTCCAGAGATTTCAGAATACTCAGTTTGAAAAGAACAAGTGCTGATTGTTACAACTTCAGATGCTGCAAGAGAGAGGTCTGCAGATCCAAAAGCAGACGAGTTAAGGCAATCTCCAGTGGCTTGCAATCCTGCGCAAACGCAGTCTTCACCTATCGTATCACCAACAGTCGTTTCATCACCATCGTCACATGGATCACCGATGTTTCCTTCAGGACACTGTGTGTCGCAAGAAACGCATTGAACGGTAGTCACTACACATTGAGCAAGTGTACCGCAAGCATCGTCTGTATTCCAATGTGGGAAGAGGTCTGCACCGCTTGCAGCAGATACAGTGAGAGGGCTAAAACCTTCCGCTACAATCGCACCAGCCGCAGAATCACGACGTACTGTGATGTAACCTCCGTCTCCGTCAGCATCAAGAGTAAACTGAATATCCTCACCTGCAGGAACTCCTGTAATTGTAGAGTACTCCTCTTCATAAGAACAAGTAGAAATACCAATCAATTGACCATTAGGTCCTTCAACGGTAATGTCGGCACTTGCAAAAGCGGCAGTGTTCAAACAGCCACCTTGGGCCATTACGTTAGACGTCATGAAAGCGCCAAATACGATGGCGCAACAGACTGTAAACATTTTAGTAAAATGCATCTTCATAAGAATTGTTTTTGGTTAATAATTTGGTTAATAATACAAAGAGAACTCTCTTTGCGCGGTTTGTGCTTCTCCTGAACCGTCGTATTTTTTAGACTAATCAAGAATTTCACTCCGCCAATTTAGCATGTTAATTCGTTGAATCAAAATAATTGCCAAAAAAAATCCGGATGAAATAAAAAAGCCGCGCTCATTTGAGCGCGGCTTCTGATCAATTTGGATCGTAAGATTAAGGATTAGGATTTTTCCTCTTTATCTTCTTTCGATTTTTTATCGGCTTTTGCAGTAGCCGCTTTTTCGTCTTTCTCCATTTCGTTTTTAAGACCGGCCAGAACATCTAAATCTCCAAGAGTTGTCTTCTCTTGACCTTTTTGGATATTCTGAATTGCCTTAGAAGCTGCTTTAGAAGATGCTTTTCTTTCAGCTGCTTCTTTTGCCTTATTCAACTTAGGGTCTTCTTCGAAAGTTCGAGTATGAGAAACCATGATGCGTCGTTGGTTCTTATTGAATTCAAGAACTACAAACTCTGCACGTTCATCAACTCTAATACTACTTCCGTCCGCTTTCAGCAAGTGCTTAGCAGGAGCTACTGCTTCTACCCCGTAAGGCATGGCAATGGTCGCAGTATTGTTTTCGATACTAGTAACGGTTCCTTCGTGAGTGGATCCTTCAAGGAACACAGATTCGAATACATCCCAAGGATTCTCCTCAAGTTGTTTGTGCCCTAAGCTCAAACGACGGTTGTCTTGATCTACTTCCAAGACTACCACCTCTAACTCATCACCGATATTGCAGAACTCAGAAGGATGTTTGATTTTCTTAGACCAGCTCAAATCAGAGATGTGCACCAATCCGTCGATACCCTCTTCCAACTCTACAAAGATTCCAAAGTTGGTGAAGTTTCTCACGGTAGCTTTGTGCTTGCTTCCTACAGGATACTTCTCAACGATGCTTGCCCATGGATCAGGCATTAATTGCTTGATTCCAAGTGACATTTTTCTTTCCTCTCTGTCGATGGATAGAACCACTGTATCGATTTCATCCCCTACATTCAAGAAGTCTTGAGCACTTCTCAAGTGCTGTGACCAAGACATTTCACTTACGTGAACAAGTCCTTCTACACCCGGAGCGATTTCTACAAAAGCACCGTAGTCTGCTATCACAACTACTTTTCCTTTCACTTTGCTACCTACTTGAACTTCATCACTGATGGTATCCCATGGATGATCGGTCAATTGTTTTAAGCCCAGCGCAATTCTCTTTTTGTCATCATCAAAGTCCAGAATAACCACATTGATTTTCTGGTCGAGTTCAACCACCTCTTCAGGATGATTGATACGTCCCCAGCTCAAATCGGTAATGTGAATCAAACCGTCTACTCCTCCAAGGTCGATGAATACACCATAAGATGTGATGTTCTTCACAGTACCTTCGAGTACCTGACCTTTTTCGAGGCCTCCGATGATTTGCTTCTTCTGCTCTTCGAGTTCTGCTTCGATCAACGCTTTGTGCGATACAACTACGTTTTTGAACTCGTGGTTGATTTTCACAACTTTGAATTCCATCTTCTTTCCTACGTACATGTCGTAGTCGCGAATTGGCTTCACGTCGATTTGAGATCCCGGAAGGAATGCTTCCAATCCAAATACATCTGCGATCAATCCACCCTTCGTGCGGCACTTGATGTTTCCTGTGATGATTGTGTCATCCTCAAGAGCTGCATTCACCTTACGCCATGCTTCGTGCATGCGGGCAGTCTTGTGCGAAATATCCAGTTGTCCGTTTTTGTCTTCAAGACTTTCAACGTATACATCTACCGTATCGCCGATCGCTAACTCTTCGTTGTAACGAAATTCGTTGGCTGTTACGATTCCTTCAGATTTGTAGTTGATGTTGACTACAACTTCTTTTTTAGTGATATCTACAACTGTACCTTTTACCACTTCTCCTTGCTGAACAGCATTCAAAGTGTCATCGTACATTTCATCGAGGCTAGCTCTTTCAGTCTCGTTGTAGTCTTCAGCTCCGTGTTCAAATTTTTCCCAATCGAAGTTAGCAGGATCGAATTCCTCTCTTCCCTCATAAAGGTTGAGTTCATCACCATCTTCATCGTCACGTCCAACTTCTTCTTCCTTCTGACGAGTTACGATGTCGTTACCATCAGGGTCTGCATCAGTATCTTCAGTAGGTGCTTCAGCGGTTGTTTCCTCCACTTCCTCTTCAGCCACAGGAGCAGCTTCTGGAGTCTTTTCAGTAACCTCAGCTTTTGGCTCTTCTGCTTTTGCAGTTTCCTCAGTGCTTTCCGTTACTTTTTCTTGGGTTTCAGCAGGCTTAGATTCAGCAGCTGCTTGAGTATTTTCGGTTTCTTCAGAAACCTTTTTGTCTTCATTTGCCATAGAAAAGGCAGTTCTTTGTATCACAACTTCATGGCAGATGTGAGTAGTGTTATTGAAGAGGCAGCCATGACACCTCATTTTTTAGGAGGCGCGAAGGTAATGTTTTTCAATAACTAACACGAATTTATTCCACTCTTATTTCGATCACTTTACCTACAATATCATTTTTAGGGTAAGGGATATCTCCTTGCGGAAAAGGGGTAGTAGGCCACCAATGTCCATAATGAAATTCTTGGCTTACTACAGGATTCATAGCATTATTGGGAATTTTGGTAATCGATGAATCCATAAAACAGATTCTCTGCATAGCTCCTTTGGTTTCTCCAACCCTCCAAGTAATGCAGGTGGGTTTCCAGTCTATTTCATACCAAATTGGTTGACCTACGGTTTTGTCGTGAGGGTAAGGGTTCTTTGAGGTAACTGCTCTATACCAATCGCCCCATCGGTGGGTGTAATATGTATTGTCACCTTCAATAAAAGTTTTAACGCCGACACCGAATTGACCGGGATCTTTGCAAGCCAAATCCCAGTTGGTGCAAGCTATAATTAAATCGTGATTTGAAGAGGGGTTGTCAAAATCTACCGTATCGGCATAGCCTGAGTAAGATAGAGGTGGCCAGTGATTGGCGGCCTTAACAATTTCGATATCTATTTCGCTGTAAGTCGACCTTGGCCCTCTTTCGGGATTGTTTTGGTCAAAATAGTCCAGCACATATCCTCCACCTGTCTTGCATTCATCTCTGGTGTTCCATTCGTCGAGTGAGAGAAACTTCAGCCAAAAAGCACAGGTCACTCCATTCCAAACATTTTCTTCGCTCAAGAGCTCCGGAAATTCAATCTGTGCCTTAAATTTTCCATAGGTAAATCCGAATCTACCTTCAATTCCACCATTTTCTTTTCTGTAAGGTTTCTCTGAATTCCCCGGGTTTTTAACGAGTATGACATTTTGATCGGCATCATAGGAGGCGTTTTGGCAGGGTTCATCTGCCAGAGCCACGAATGAGTTTTGGTTTCTGTCTGCGTTTTGAGCCCATTCTCTGAATAGTTCCTGCGTCATGTCCGCCGTTACATCCATTGCCTGATCTATGTTATTAAGAGTTGAGTCAAGTTCAGGAGTGTTGATGTATTGGATGAAATGAGCATTTTCAAAGGCAGTCGAATCATTTTCGCATTCACTTCCGGAATAAGATTCTTTAAAATCGAACTTGTCGTAATAGAGGCCCTCATCAGGTCTTAATACTGCATAAGTTCTTAAGTGTTGGTCGCTCTTTTGAACAATAAGTTCCCCTTTTTTCTCTTTTTTCGGAAAGAAATAGAAAGGATTAGACCTAACACCCGTTTCGGGGTTTGTCAAGCTATGATTTAGCGCATAGTCGGGAATAGATTCCATAAGTGATTCCCGACCGATCACCAGCATGAATTCATATAAACCAACTCTGGGATTGTTTCGGAAACGGAGATTCGTGGTATCATTTAATTGGGTGTTTCTCAACGTCCAAATGGCATCAAAACGCAATTGATCTTCTAAACTCTGATTCTTAATAGTTGCTTTTTCTTCTACTGAAGTCAGCCAGTCGGGATTGCTTTGAATGATTTTGATCATTTTGTTGACATCGGTGATGTCAAACTGATTTGATCTTGGGTCGGGTCCGAAAAATCGAGATTCGTTAAAAGGATTTCCCATAATCTTGATTGAATCCTGAATCTCCAGTCGCTCGTTTTCTTTGACGGTTTCTGTGAGTTTATAAAGGGGCACGTCGATACCGGACCATGATCCGTAAAAATTTTCGGAAGACTTTGGGTTGAACTCTCCATCGATGTAATCAGCGTGCATGTAGGAAACATTCCTGTAATAGAGCTTATAGAAAAATCGTTCCGTGGCACCTTTGTTTTGGAGATTGAAATTAAAATGGAAGTAAGCTCTTGAACCGGTCGCTGAGTCTGATGGCAGCGTTATTCCCTTAAACGGCCCTTGGCTCAAATCCATCTCGAGAACCAAAGTATCTGATGAGAGTGAATAGTTTGAGAATATCTCAAAATTCTCAACAGTCATATCAGCCTCTGGCTTAAAACAGCCGCATAATAAGATGAGCAATAGAAAATACGAACCTTTCATTTTTCAAACTTAAAGGATGGGAAAATAGATATTAATGATTTGGAGGAGAAACTTTACTCTAATTTTGCTGTTGAACAGATTAATCCTTTTTTGCATGAAAAGCTTCGAAGTTCCGGAATTCTATCGTTCACCCATTATCGCAAAGGTAAAGGAGTCTCGAAAGATTACTGACCCGAGGAAGAAAGATTTTTCACCTTCCGTTTTGGATTTTGGCCCGGTTCAGTTTTTAGTTCCTCGTCATTTTGGCTTTTGCTACGGTGTAGAAAATGCTATCGAGATTTCATATCGAGCTATAGAAGAGAACCCGGACAAAAGGATTTTCCTTCTCAGTCAAATGATCCATAACCCTACTGTAAATGCAGATTTGGAAAGTAAGGGTATCAAATTTATCATGGACACCCAGGGAAATCAATTTGTGGATTGGGATGAACTTAGAGCTGATGATATTGTCATCATCCCCGCCTTTGGCACGACAGTGGAGATAATGGAATTACTCGCAGCAAAAGATATTCAGGTGGAGAAATACAATACCACATGTCCCTTTGTGGAGAAAGTCTGGAAACGATCAGA
This sequence comes from Cryomorphaceae bacterium 1068, assembly GCA_027214385.1. Taxonomy (NCBI): domain Bacteria; kingdom Pseudomonadati; phylum Bacteroidota; class Flavobacteriia; order Flavobacteriales; family Cryomorphaceae; species Cryomorphaceae bacterium 1068. Next base: position 8,669 of record JAPVXR010000011.1, read on the forward strand.
CCAGTTGGGAAAAAATGATTTTTCTGTAATAATCCATGGTAAGATCAAGCACGAAGAAACAAGAGCAACCTTTTCGCATAGTTACCAAGGAGCTCCATCCGTTGTGATTTTAAACATGGATGAGGCGGTGACTCTTGGTCAGTTTATTCGGAAAGAGCGACCGATGAGTGAATTTTACGAAGTATTTGCAGGGAAGTATAGCGAAGGTTTTGATCCGAGTAAAGATCTCGAAAGGGTAGGGGTGGTCAATCAAACCACCATGCTCGCAACGGAAACGCAGGGAATAGCAGATTACTTTAAGCAAACGATGATTGATCTCTACGGGGAGGCTGAGTATAAAAATCACTTCGCCGATACCAGAGATACCCTTTGTTATGCTACCAATGACAACCAAAGAGCAACTTTGGGTGTTTTGAAAGAAGGAGCAGATCTGGCCTTGGTGGTAGGTGGATACAATAGTTCCAATACCTCTCACATCGTCGAACTTTGCGAAGAAAAGATGCCGACCTATTTCATTAGCTCAAAGGACGAAATCAAGAGCAAAGAGGAGATTCACCACTTTAATTACCCCGATAAGAAAATGGAAGTTTCAAAGGACTGGTTAATGCCAAAGTCCCCTTTGCGTATTGTTTTGACCAGTGGAGCTTCTTGTCCCGATGCTACGGTTGATGCTGTTATGCAGACCATAATTTCATTTTTTGATGGAACTAGAAATCTGGAAGAAGTACTTGAGGAGGCGCTTGTTACGCCTTAATAAAACTATGAGCCCATGCAATTACTAGTTCTAATTGCTCTAAAGGTGTCAGGTTCGTATTGTCCAGCACACGTGCATCGGTCGTTTGAATGAGCGGATTTTCCTTTCTATTCGTATCCATCTGATCTCTATGAGTCAGATTTTCCCTCACTTCATCGCGGGTAAGTTGTTCGCCTTTTGCCTTGAGTTCAGCAAACCTTCTTTCTACGCGGACTTCAGGATCTGCCGTCATGAAAATCTTTAATTCGGCATTTGGCAATACGGCGCTACCAATGTCTCTTCCATCCATTACTACGCCTCCCTTTTCTGCCGTTCTTTGCTGCATCACGCGCAGCTTCCCTCTTACTTCGGGAATGCGACTGACTTGACTCACCAATGAAGAAACTTCGAGTGTACGAATCTCGTCTTCCACTTCTTCTCTATTCAAGCGGGTTGTGTTAACTCCATTTTTATTGATGAAGTCAACGTCAATAGAAGAAAGGGCAGCAATTAGACCTTGCTCTTTAACTTCCGCGTTCCGGGTCAACTTATTTCGGATGGCGTAGAGCGTTACTGCTCTGTACATCGCCCCGGAGTCTATGTAAGAGTATCCCAGTGCTTTTGCAAGGCCTTTGGCTAAAGTACTTTTTCCACAGGATGAATAGCCATCTATGGCTATGTTGATCTTTCTATCCACGGCTGGCGAAGATAGGAATACCGGCTTGGAATGCAGTTATGACTTTTTGAAATCGTCGAATTTGAATCCGAGGGTAAAATGATTACTTACCCCGGCTACACTATAAGCAGCGCGTGCGTAGCTGATGTGGATTTTTGCAACTCGAAGACCGAGTCCATAGGTGATTCCCGCTCCGCCCGGATTGTCATCAATTTTCAATTGTTGACGACGATTGTAGTTATAGCCAAGTCTTAAATTGAAGTTCTCCGTGAGTAGAATTTCAGCATTGAAGACCAAGTGTCTCATCAGGTTTACACCAAAACCTCCCGGGTTTGTCACCACTTCTTCTCCTGTGATTGGATCAATTTCAGTGATGGTCTGTTCCGGTGTTAAATCCCAGCGTTGAAGGTTTTCTCCAACAATAGAAAATCGAATGGGTGCTTTGGCAAGCCTTTTTGAGAAGGCTGCCTGAATCTCAAAAGGCAACCTTTCATTCACACCACTGCGATAGCTGCTTAGGGAGGTGCCCAGATTCTTGATTAATACGGTAGCGGTAAAGAGTTTCTCAGTATTGTAGTATGTGCCACTGAAGTCGGCAGCCAAAGCAGTGGCTTTGTATTCGGCCAATTCGCTGAGGATAAATTTCAAATTTCCACCCACCGAAAATCGATCGTTGATTTGCCGTCCATAACCTCCTTGGAACAGGTATTCGCCTGCATTGAAAGAGCCGATTACTTCTCCTGTTTCTGAGGTCATGGAAAAGTCACCGTAGCCTAAACTCGTTATCGCCGCGGAAAATGTTCCTACACTATCAATGTGCTTCGCGTAGCCCGCATGAATGATATTGGCTTCGCCGAAAAAAGGAGTGTATCCGAAAACGATTTGATCAGAAGTCGAGGAGTCGAGTAAAGATGGAGCGAACAGTCCAAGGTTGAGGTCGCCATCCTTAACGGCAATTGCATTTCCACCCAAGGCCGCTATTCTGGCAGGTGAAATGGTTTGTAGAATTTGAAAATTGGCTTGACCATTATCTTGGGCAAAGACTTGGACAAAACCAGATAGCACAAAGGCTATCGATAGTAACCGCTTTAACATCTCGATGCAAAAAACGCAAAAAAACTCGGTCTATTGCCGAATGGGAAAAAACTTGTAGGGCCCTAAGCCACCTTAAGTGGTTCCGATACTTTTTGAGTCAATAAAGCTTTCTCAACCACGTCCATCATATCGTCTACAAAATGGAAAGTCAAACCGTTGAGATACTTTGGGTTGATCTCTTTCAGGTCTTTCTTATTTTTTGTGGACATAATGATTTCCTTGATATTTGCTCGCTTGGCGGCAAGGATTTTTTCTTTCACTCCACCCACGGGAAGGACTTTTCCGCGTAAGGTGATTTCTCCGGTCATTGCTAAATACTTCTTCACTTTTCGCTGAGTGAAGATTGATGCCAATGCTGTAAGTATGGTGATTCCCGCTGATGGGCCGTCTTTCGGAGTGGCTCCTGCCGGCACATGAATGTGCACATTCCAATTATCGAAAACCTCTTGATCCAATCCAAGAACATCGCTGTGTGACTTCAAGTATTCCAAAGCAATCATGGCAGACTCTTTCATCACATCACCTAAGTTCCCTGTCAGGGTAAGCTTACCTTTTCCTTTGGTAAGTGAGCTCTCGATAAAAAGAATGTCACCCCCCGTTGGAGTCCACGCCAAACCGGTAACCACTCCGGCTACGTCGTTGTCTTGGTATTTGTCTTTGGCATGAGCAGGACCTAGAATGTCTTCCAACTGTTCCAAAGAAACGGTAGCAGTGAACTCTTCTTCCATGGCAATCTCTTTGGCTCTGTTTCGAACCAATTTGGAAATTTTCTTTTCCAAGCTTCGAACTCCTGATTCATTCGTGTACTCTTCAACGATTTTTTCCAAAACGGGCTTCCCTACCTTGATCATATTCGAGTCGAGTCCGTTTTCTTTGATCTGCTTTGGCAAAAGGTGTCTTTTGGCGATCTCCACTTTCTCCTCCACAGTGTAGCCATTCACCTCAATGATTTCCATTCTGTCGCGCAAGGCGGGGTGAATGGTGTTCAGACTATTGGCAGTGGCTATAAACATAACCTTCGAAAGGTCGTAGTCGAGCTCAATATAATTGTCGTAGAAGGTTGAGTTTTGCTCAGGATCGAGCACTTCCAGCATAGCAGATGAGGGATCACCGTGTGAATCTCTTCCTAGCTTGTCCATCTCGTCCAAGATGAAAACAGGATTGGAAGTACCTGCCTTCTTGAGGTTTTGAATAATTCTTCCCGGCAATGCACCGATGTACGTTTTTCTATGTCCGCGGATCTCAGCTTCGTCGCGCAGACCTCCCAATGACATACGCGCATATTTTCTTCCAAGTGCTTCTGCAACTGATTTTCCCAAACTCGTTTTACCCACACCCGGAGGTCCGTAAAGGCAAAGGATCGGCGATTTCATGTCGCCTTTTAGCTTGAGTACAGCCAAGTGCTCGATGATTCTTTCTTTCACCTTCTCCAATCCGTAATGGTCGCGGTCTAGTATTCGCTGTGCTCTCTTGAGATCAAATTTATCTTTAGAATATTCTTTCCAAGGAAGATCTAAAAGAGTCTCGAGGTAATTCAATTGCACCGAGTAGTCTGCCCCCTGTGGGTTCATTCTTTTCAAGCGATCCAGCTCTTTGTGAAAGGCTTTCGCTGTTTTCTCATTCCACTTCTTTTTGGCAGCCCGCTTGGTCATCTCCGCAATAAGCTCTTCCTGCGGATTTCCACCCAATTCTTCTTGAATGGTCTTCATCTGCTGGTGGAGTAAGTATTCTCGCTGCTGCTGATCAATGTCAACTTTCACTTTCGACTGGATGTCATTTTTCAGCTCGAGCATTTGCAGCTCTTTGCTGAGGTATTCCAGTACCAATTCAGCTCGCTTGCGCAAATCGGCGATTTCCAAAAGTCTCTGCTTGTCCTTTACTTCGGCGTTCATATTGCTCGAAATAAAGTTGACCAAGAAACTGTGGCTTTCGATGTTCTTAATAGCAAACTGTGCCTCCGAAGGAATATTTGGCGAAAGCTTGATGATGTGGAGAGCCAAGTCCTTGAGTGAATCAACCAACGCTTGGAATTTTTTCTTTCCTGTCTCCGGTTTGATCTCTGGAAACTCTGTCACTCTGGCCTTGAGGTAGGGCTCTTCCGTAACGGGTTCAATCAGCTCAAAGCGCTTCTTACCTTGAATGATAACGGTAGTGCTTCCATCGGGCATTTTTAGGAGTCGCATGATCTTTGCAATCGTACCGATTTTGTTCAAATCCTCAAATTGCGGGTCTTCAATGGATTGCTCCTTTTGACTCACTACACCGACCATTCGCTTGCCTTTGTAGGCTTCCTGAATCAGTTTAATGCTTTTATCTCTTCCTACAGTGATCGGGATAACCACGCCTGGAAAAAGTACAGTATTTCGAATCGGAAGTATTGGCAGTTCAACAGGAGTCTCCTCGCTGTTCATCTCCTCTTCGTCTTCGTTTGTTATTAATGGGATGAACTCCGTCTCGTTGTCCACTATGTCCTGTAATTCGCGAGGATCCCAAAGTTTATTTTCGATCATATTCTTCTAGTCCAAAGTGCGCCAATCTGTCAGAAAGGGCACTCGATTTATAACAATTGAACAAAAGTCAAGCGTCGTGCCAAAGTCGATGGGAGTCTATTTTCGGTACTTTCTGTCGTGTTCTGCCACGTGATGAAAGACATCTTTGTCACGTTTTGAAAGTTTTAGTCCTCTGCGAGACATCATGGCACCTGCTGCTTCTTCAGCCTTGTCCATTCTGAATTCTGAAAATCCCTTCTCGGGAGAACCCCAAGAGAAAGAAGGAATGAATTTTTCGGGGAATCCTCCTCCAAAAATGTTCGCACACATGCCCACTACCGTTCCCGTGTTGAACATGGTGTTGATCCCCGCTTTTGAGTGGTCGCCCATGATCAAGCCGTGGAATTGACGTCCCGTAGGTACAATTGCCTCGCGAGAGTAATCCCAGACTTTTATCTCACCGTATGTATTCATCAAGTTTGAGGTATTGGTGTCTGCGCCGAGGTTGCACCAAGATCCGATAACGGAATTCCCGAGATAGCCATCGTGGCCTTTGTTGGAGTAGTCGTTCACAACCGAATTCCCTACTTCTCCTCCCACTTTACAGTGTCTTCCAATAGACGTATCACCATAGATTTTGGCTCCCATTTTAAGCGTGGAGTTTGCGCCAAGCGAAAATGGCCCGCGAATCAAACTGCCTTCCATTACCTCAGCATCTCGGCCAATGTAGATAGGCCCTTCGGAGGCGTTGAGAACGCAGTGACTTAATTTGGCTCCTTCTTCCACAAATATTTCATCTCCTTTGGTAGAGACGTCATTGTCGAAACTCATGCTGTGGTAGTTTTTTGAAAGTCGCTTGAAATCTGCTCGCAGAATCTCTCCGTTGTGAACAAAAATATCAGATGGTTTTTCGATTACGGTCAGGTCATAATTGAAGTGAACTTCTTCTCGCTCAAAGTGGGTAAAGGAGATAGCTACTCCACTATCGATTCTGGCTTGTACTTCTTCTATCTCCGTTTTACTAGCCTTTACGGCGATAAATCTTCCTCGATGAGTTAATATCTGATCTTGATTGAGATCTGCTATGGCCTCAAGCAGTTCTCCATTGGGAATAGCTGAACCATGAATGAGAAGGTTGAGTTCCTCTGCATTTTCTCTTTGGCCCAAGTAGGAAGCTGTTAAGACAGACAACCCCGTTTGCAGTTTATTTTCCCATTTATCTCTTATGGAATCGATACCCACCAGTAAATCGCAAGCAGGCCTTGAGAAAGTAAGAGGCAATAGTCGTCTTCGGTCTACATCTATGAGAAATGTCTTCATGGAACCAAAAGAAAACAAAAAAGCCTTCCCGATGAAGAGAAGGCTTCCAAAAAAACGATTATGTCGAAATTATTTCTTTTCGAATTTTGCGTAACGCTTGCGGAATTTATCAACCCGACCCGCGGTATCAACAAGTTGCATTTTACCGGTGAAGTATGGGTGAGATTCACTTGAAATCTCCAACTTCACTAGTGGATACTCGTTTCCGTCTTCCCATTTAATGGTTTCTTTAGACTCAACGGTTGAACGTGACAAAAAGGCAAAATCGGCTGCGATGTCCTTAAATACCACTAATCTATAATCTTCAGGATGAATTCCTTTTCTCATGACACTATTATTATTCGGGCTGCAAATGTACGCAAACCTTTTAATTCTAAAAATACTCTGAGCAAAATTGTAATATTGTCGGCAGAAAAGGAGTTATAGCCTAGTGGAAATTCGATTAAAGCGGTTTTATTACCCAACTATTTTAGCCATTCTTCTGGTTTCGTTCCTTGTCACCGGTTGCGACAAAGAAGAATTCAACACATCTCCTGATTTCAGGTTAGCATTTTCTACCGATACGGTAAGTTTTGATACCATATTTCAAAGCGTTGGCTCTGCCACTCAACTTTTGAAGGTTTACAATCGTTCCGATGAATTCGTGACGATTGACCGAATCTCGGTAATTGACTCTTGCGATAATTACGATCCCTTTCGGCTTAATGCCGACGGTATTTCGGGTTCGACCGTCAGAAATATCGAAATTGGTCCGAATGACAGCGCCTTCGTTTTCGTTGAAGTAACGATCGATCCCGCGCAGCTTTGCTCAGCGCTTGAGCTGGGCGTGATAGAATTTTCGACCAATGGAAATTTACAATATGTTACGCTTTTTGCCTACGGCCTCGATGCCATCTTCTATACCCCAACGGTATTTCCAACGAACGGCCTTCCTGCTTACACTCTGATAGATCCTGATCCGTGTGCTACAATCACATGGACCGCCGAAAAACCTATCGTTGTTTATGGTTATGCCGTCGTTGACTCGTGTCAGCGCTTGATTGTGGAACCTGGCACACAAGTCTACTTTCATCAAGGTGGAGGCCTTTGGATTTTTGAAAACGGATCTATACAAGCGGGTAGCACCGATGGCGAAGCCGTTGTATTCCAAGGCGATCGATTGGAACCATTTTTTGATGAGGAGCCAGGGCAATGGGATCGAATTTGGATTTTAGGAGGCACGGAAAACAACTCTTTTGAGAACACCATTATAAAGAACAACTTTATCGGAATTCAGGTGGAGCCTTCTCCATTCGACCCGGGTATTTCCAATGCTTTGGTTGATAATAGGCTCATTTTGAGAAATGTTGCCATTCGCAACAATTCAGTTGCAGGAATTTTTAGCCGAAACTATCGTATAGAAGCTGAAAATCTGCTAGTTAGTTCCGGTGGACAAAACCTTCTTGCAGCTACAGGTGCCGGTCAATACCGGTTCGATCACTGCACTTTTGCCAATAATTGGTCGGCTTCCACTCGTCAAACTCCTGCTGTATTTCTGACCAACCTTTACCAAGTCGACTCTCAAACCCTTGGGGTTGGGAATATTTTAAATAGTCGATTCCGCAACTGCATTTTTTATGGAAATGGCCTGAACGAACTTGGTTTTGATTTTGAAACGAGTTCTGCTGATGTTGATCTCAGCATCGATCATACATTAATCAGAATGCAAGAGGATGATTTCCTTGAGCTCGATCAATCGTATTTTGATGAAGGAATATTTGTAGGTTTTGACCCGGGGTTTGTGAATTTTTCAGGAGGTGATTTCCGATTGAGAGAAGATGCTTTTGTACGCGGAATTGGTACTAATCAAGGTAGTCTTCCCAATCGCGACATAGTAGGTACATTTTACAATAACCCAAGACCCCTGGGTTGTTTTGAGTATTTACCGGAGTAGAAACTAGAGGTCAGATAGCAGATTTCGGATCGTTGAATTTTGTCGCCCTATCTCAATACCCAAAACCCGCTACTCTATACTCTCTAAGAACTCCAAGGTGTCCACTCCATCGGCATAATCCCACAATTCTGGTTTCTGGCTTTTGCCGAAAGGCACATCATTCTTGGAAACAATGCACTGAATCTCTTCCGATTGAGCTGAGAGCTTGTCCAATAGGTTATCCTCCTTAGAGTATCGTTCGTAGAAAAGTGTGCCTACAGGGCTCGAAATCGATTCGCTTTTGCGCAAAAGCAAAAACCCATTGTCCAATAAATCCTCTTGATTCATCAGCCAAAGGGCTTTGTAGTAGTCGTAGTTATTCGCGTATTTATTGTGATTGACAATCGGGTTGTAGTCGATAATAGACCCAAAAAATCGGTCGAGGTCAAAATTATCTTTGACGTAAAGCTTGGCCACATTTCTGCAGCCCAATCCGAAGTAGCTGAAGATATCTTCACCTAAAAGTTTTAGCTCCTCATCGGTTTCCGTTCCTGAAATCACTGCTACCGAATTCCTGTTTTTACGGATGATGTTTGGGTATTTTCCAAAGTAATATTCAAAATAGCGCGAGCTATTGTTGGAACCCGTCGCGATGATCGCGTCGATATCGTCTAATTTTCGGTCTTCCAGCCAGGTGATGTCAAATGGCCCATTTGAAGAAGTCTTATTGAAGAGTTCAAAAATTGTCGGGAGTAAAAGTCGGTCTTGACTTGACAACTTTACCACGGGATGATTTCCGCTTACCAATACGGCCAGAATGTCATGGAACCCCACCATCGGAAGATTGCCTGCCAATACCAACCCGATTCGCTTCTTGTCTTTCGGTGTAAGTTCATACTTGGTGAGCCACAGCTTCACTGCCTCGGGTCGAAGCATGAAGGCAAATCCCTCCAAAGACTTTTGGATACTCTCTTCCGTAAACCATGGATTCAAGTTTTGGGCATGGATAGCCAAACCATTAAACCTTTCAATAGCTTCGTCGTTTAGAACTTGATCGGAAGATTCCAGAAAAGCCAATTGGCGAAAGATGAGGTGCAAATGTTTGAGCTTTGTTTCGAGCTCAGATTTATTTGATGACATTAATTGTCTTTGGAATTCGTTAGTGACCCGTTCAACTTTATATTTGCAAAAGTATTGATCATATTCCAACAGAGAAAAGATAGATTACCATGGCCATAATTATAACAGACGAGTGCATCAACTGCGGAGCTTGCGAGCCCGAATGTCCCAATAACGCAATTTACGAAGGCGGCGTGGAATGGCGCATGAGCGATGGAACAGACTTAAAAGGAGACCTCACAACCCCCATGGGAAATACCTACGAGGCTGATGCCGAGCAGGAACCTGTGGATATGGACGTATATTACATCGTGACGGATAAGTGCACGGAGTGTGTGGGATTTCACGATGAGCCTCAGTGTGCGGCCGTATGTCCTGTAGATTGCTGCGTGGATGACCCCGATTTCCGCGAAAGCGAAGAGCAGCTCACCAAGAAGAAGGAGTTCATGCATTTGTGATTGAATTCACTGCAATAGGCTACCTTAGATCTCGTTATTTCAACTATATGCGAATAGCCTCAGCTTTCTGTTTTTTCTTTTTGTTTGCTTTGGCTCAAGGCCAAAACTTACAAGAGCTGGAGCAAGAAATGACTGTGCTTCAAGATGTCATTGGCTCAGCACCCACAGAAGAAGAGAGACTTAGGGCTTCAGAAGAATTTGAGAAGCTATTGGTAAGTGCCTTTAACTCTAAGGAAACCTTTGAATATCCCTTCAACTCATTGCCCAAGGTGGCTAAACACACCCCCGAAGACGAAGCTTTTCGAATGTTCAATTGGAATATTCCGCTGGAAGAAGGCAAGCACAGTTTCCGTATGTACGTGCTGTTTCCGAACGGGAAATATCAACGCTTCGATGACTCTCAAGACTTGAAGCACGAAGTCGAGAAGTTGTCGATAAAGCCTGAGCAGTGGTATGGAGCGCTGTATTATGAACTCCACTCCGTAAAAATAAAGCGAGACACCTACTATACCCTTATCGGTTGGGATGGCAATGACGAACTCACGACTAAAAAAGTCTTGGATGTGCTGGTTTTAGAGAAAAAGAACAAAGTCAGTCTTGGTTTTCCGATTTTCGAAAAAGGTGGAGACTTAATGAACCGACGGGTTTTTGAATATGCCGAAGATGTCATCATGAATCTCAAGTGGCTTGAGCCAAAAAAGATGATCATATTCGACAGGCTAGAACCAAAGACGCAAAACCTGAAAGGCAATTACGCTTTTTACGGCCCAAGCACAGCCTTCAACGGTTATGAATGGGAAGGCGACTTTTGGAAACTCAATGAGTTTATAGATATGTCGCGCCCTAAAAGCGCTGAATCGGGCGCTCAATTCAATTTTCCCGATCGGCCAGACCTCAATCGAAAAAGGGATGAAACCAATCCGTTGATTGGAGATTAAATTTTAATGTTGAGGTAACGCTTGCCCCCATTGTCGTTACAAAAATTCCGTATAGCTTTGCCTCGCCGTTTTCGAGGACGGCGAAAAAACGTAAAGCAAAAACGATGGTTCATAATTTCAGCGCAGGACCCTGCGTACTTCCTCAGGAAGTGTTTCAAAAAGCTTCAGAAAGTATCTTAGAATACAATGGTACAGGTCTCTCTATCATAGAGATGTCTCACCGTAGCAAAGAATTCGTAGAAGTGATGGAGCACGCACGCAGCCTCGTGAAAGAGCTGCTCAATGTACCCGATGGATACACCGTTCTCTTTCTGCAAGGAGGGGCAAGTCTTGGTTTTTACATGAGCGCCATCAACTTTATGAAAAATGAGGGTGGAGTAGGAGCGTATGTCGATACAGGCGCTTGGTCAAACAAAGCCATCAAGGAAGCCAAGCTTTTGGGTGATGTGAATGTTTTGGCTTCAAGCAAGGCAGATAATTACAATAATATTCCAAAGGGATACAGTGTGCCGAGTGATGCAGATTACCTTCACATTACTTCCAACAATACCATTTTCGGAACCCAATTCAAGGCTTTTCCCGAAAGCACTCCACCACTTCTTTGCGATATGTCCAGCGACATTTTTAGCAAGGCAGTCGATGTGTCGAAATTCGATTTGATCTATGCCGGTTCGCAGAAAAATATGGGGCCGGCGGGAACGACCGTTTACATAGTAAAAGAAGATGCTCTAGGCAAAACGGGAAGAAACATTCCCTCCATGCTCGATCTTCAAGTGCACGACAGCAAAGACTCGATGTTTAATACACCGCCTGTTTTCGCCGTCTACGGATCAATGCTTACCATGGAATGGATGAAAAAAGAAGGTGGAGTAGCAGAAATGGAGCGTCGCAATGATGCCAAGTCAGACTTGCTTTACAACGAAATTGATCGCAATCCTTTGTTTGAAGGGACCACTGCAGTAGAAGACAGAAGTTGCATGAACCCAACCTTTGTGCTCAAAGAAGAGGCGAGCCACGCCGAGCGCTTTGACAAAATGTGGAAAGAGGCCCGAATCAACGGATTGAAAGGGCATCGCTCAGTAGGAGGATACCGCGCATCGATGTACAATGCCCTTAGTATTGACAGCGTACAGGTGCTGGTGGACGTGATGCAAGAATTAGAAAGAACCGCTTAAACCAAAACAGATGAACATACTCGCAAACGACGGAATTTCTCCTTCGGGAAAAGCCAAACTGGAAGCAGCAGGATTTAAAGTAATTACAGATACTGTAGATCAAGATAAATTGGTCGACTACATCAATACCAACGGCGTAAAGGCACTATTGGTAAGAAGTGCCACCACTGTAAGAAAAGACTTGATCGACGCTTGTCCCGGGTTGCAATTCATCGGTCGCGGTGGAGTTGGAATGGACAATATCGATGTCGCTTATGCTCGTGAAAAAGGTAAGACCGTTGCCAATACGCCCGCAAGTAGCTCTCAATCGGTTGCTGAATTGGTGATGGGGCAGCTATTCAGCTTGGCTCGGGCCACCTATGATTCGAACAAGCAGATGGCAGTATCCGGAAATACTCAGTTCAAAGTATTGAAAAAGAAGTACGCCAAAGGTTTTGAGTTGCGTGGAAAGACGCTTGGTATTGTCGGTTTTGGACGTATCGGGAAAGCCTTGGCAAGTTATGCCCTAGGCGCAGGAATGAAAGTTATCTGTTCAGATAAATTCGATGTGGACACTAAAGTGAAGCTTTACATTCACGGCCACGGTAATGTAGAAGTGGATGTTGAAAAAGTTGAATTAGACACGCTCCTACAGAATAGCAAAGCCATTTCCCTTCATGTGCCGAAACAAGACGATGGTTCAGCTGTCATTGGCAAGCGGGAATTGTCAATGATGCCGCGCGGGACTGTTTTAGTTAATGCTGCTCGTGGAGGAGTTATCGATGAAACTTTACTCCTGGAGGCACTGAAAGACGGGCATCTAGCCGGTGTAGCTTTGGATGTATTTGAGAATGAGCCTACGCCTAGAGAAGACTTGATGAAATCCGACAAAATGGCTTTGACACCGCACATTGGTGCAGCTACTGTCGAAGCTCAGGATCGGATTGGTGAGGAATTGGCAGACTTGATAGTTGCTGACTCTAAGCGCTGGTAGACGCCTTTTTGATACAAAGCTTCTTTAGTTACGACCGCTCAGTTTGGATTTGCCTGAATTGATCACAAAAAATTCCCGCATTTAAGGGAAGTAAATTGTGGTCATTTCACCCTTGAAAATCTATCTTTGGCCTTCGTGAATCCCGTTGAGCTTCTAAATAGCGATCAGCTTTCGATTACCATCACACGTCTTTGCCACGAATTGGTAGAGATTCATGGTGATTTTAGCCAATCGGCCATTGTAGGCTTGCAGCCCAGAGGTGTTTTCTTGGCAAATCGAATTGTAAAGCGCTTGGAAGAGATCACAGGGGTTGAAAATATTCGACACGGAGATCTCGATATTACTTTTTACCGCGACGATTTCCGCCGAAAAAGCGTTCCACCCACACCCAGCGATATCCGTATGGATTTTACCGTAGAAGGCCTCAACGTAGTCTTGGTAGATGATGTGCTTTTCACGGGAAGAACGATACGTGCCGGTCTTGATGCCCTGCTGGCTTTTGGCCGACCAAACACGGTAGAACTCATGGTTTTGATCGATCGCCGCTTTAGTCGCCATTTGCCTGTGCAGTCTGATTATACCGGGCGTACTATAGATAGCATTGCCAGCGAGCGCGTAGAAGTGGAATGGGTGGAAACTGAAGGAACCGATCGTGTAACCCTCTTATCAACAAAAAGTGAGTAGCCTCAGCGTAGATCATCTTTTGGGAATCAAAGGGCTTACGCCCGGGGATATCGAATTGATATTTACCACGGCAGACAACTTTAAGGACGTGATTAATCGCCCGATTAAGAAAGTTCCTTCACTTCGCGACATTACCATTGCTAACGTTTTCTTTGAGAATTCTACCCGAACGAAACTCAGTTTTGAATTGGCTGAGAAACGCCTTTCAGCGGATGTAGTCAATTTCGCGTCTTCATCGTCTTCGGTGAAAAAAGGAGAGACCCTTATCGATACGGTAAATAATATCCTGGCTATGAAAGTGGATATGGTGGTGATGCGTCACCCCAATCCGGGAGCACCTCATTTCCTTTCAAAGCATATCGAAGCCAAAGTGGTGAATGCAGGTGATGGAACCCATGAGCACCCCACGCAGGCGCTACTTGATGCTTTCTCCATTCGCGAAAAACTCGGGGAAGTAAAAGGTAAGAAAGTGGTTATTGTGGGGGATATTCTTCATTCACGCGTTGCCCTTTCCAATATTTATTGCCTGAAGAAGCTTGGAGCCGAAGTTATGGTCTGTGGGCCACGGACCCTTATGCCAAAGTATGCCGAATCACTGGGTGTAAAGGTTGAGTTTAACCTCAAGAAAGCGCTCGAATGGTGTGATGTGGCCAATATGCTCCGTATCCAATTGGAGCGTCAGGATATGGCGTACTTTCCATCTTTACGGGAATACACGATGCAGTATGGCTTAGATCGAGATCTATTCAACTCTATAAATAAGGACATTGTGCTGATGCACCCCGGTCCGATCAACAGAGGAGTCGAAATCAGCAGCGATTTGGCCGATAGCCCGAACAGTATTATCCTTCAACAGGTTGAAAATGGAGTTGCCATCCGCATGGCCGTGCTTTATCTTTTGGCAGGGAAGATTAAGGGTGAGGATTAACAATTGATTCGAATTGCTGAATATTCTCATTCAGGTTATTATATTTGGCTAAAGCAATCAGCAAGAATTACTATGGGTTTCAAAATTCAGAAAGAAGATAAGTACGCCGTTTTATATACTCAAACAGAGAAAATTCAGTCTATCAATGCTCCCTTGTTGAAGTCAGAATTGGTGATGTTGATCAAAGGCGGTTTTAAGAATATTATTGTTGATATGGCTGATACGCGATACTGCGATTCGAGTGGTCTCAGTGCTCTTCTTACAGGAAACAGATTGAGCAAAGAAGCTGAAGGTACCTTTGTTCTATCAAGCCTTCAACCATCCGTTGAAAAATTGATCGCTATCTCTCAATTGAACTCTGTTTTTGATATCGTTCCAACTAAAGATGAAGCCATCGATGTAGTTCTGATGGAAGAAATTGAGCGCGAGCTCAAAGCTCAGGCAGGAGACAAATCCTGATCGACCATTTGCTGTTTGCGAACAAGTTGATCTTTTCTACCTTTTCTTTGTTATGAAATTTGAAGTAACCATTCTCGGTTGTGGATCGGCCACACCTACTTTGAGACATGGACCTACTTCGCAGCTTCTGGAGCACGATAGCCACTATTTTCTAATTGATTGCGGAGAGGGAACACAGCTGCAATTGCGTCGGTTTAAAATCAGATTCCTAAAAATCAATCACATCTTTATTTCTCATAATCACGGCGATCATTGCCTTGGTTTACCTGGATTGATTTCTACGCTTCATTTATTGGGAAGAACCAGACCGCTTGATGTATACGCCCAAGAAGGATTGAAAGAGGCCGTAGAGCAACAGTTGAAAATATCCCATTCGCGGCTAAGATTTGAAGTCAACTGGCACAATCTCAATCCGAACCAGAAAACACTGATTTTCGAAAACAAAAAACTGGAAATATTCTCTTTTCCGCTAAATCATCGCGTGCCTTGCTGCGGATTTCTTTTTGCCGAAAAGGCGAAGGCCCGAAACATTAAACCGGAATACATCAGCAAGTACAACATACCCGTAGCGCGCATTCGTCAAATAAAAGCGGGAAGCGACTACAAGTTGGAAGATGGTACCGAAATTTCAAACGACGAGCTGACGTATAGTCCCGAGTCTCCGTTGAGCTATGCCTTCTGTTCTGATACGGCATACCAAAAGCAAACATCTGGATATGTGAAAGGTGTAGATTTGCTTTACCACGAGAGTACCTTTTTGGAGGAGGATGCAGAACGAGCACAGTTCACCTTTCATAGCACAGCCTCTCAAGCTGCAAGAGTAGCAAAAGAGGCAAGTGCAGGTAAACTCCTACTTGGACATTACTCTGCCCGCTACCGCGACATGGAACCATTTCGGGCTGAGGCAATGGATGTTTTTTCGAGTGTAGAACTCGCTGATGAAGGACTGATTGTTCCGGTAAAAAATGTGGAAAAGAATTCTCAGAGCTGAACCCTTAGCCACTATCTTTGTTATTCAGATAAATTCTAAATAATCTTGAGTTCTTCTAGCATTCGCGTAGTTGTTGCAGACAGCAATCGATTGATTCGCATAGGCTTGGGTGTCGTCTTGTCTGAAGAGGCCGATATCGAAATAGCCGGTGAAGCTGACAGCGAGAGTGCACTCAAGGAATTGTTAAGTCAAGTCGATGCTGATATTCTTCTCATAGATTTTACCGCTCCTCAATTTAGTATTGAAACCATACCGGGAGTGCTCAGTGAATATCCAAACATCCAAGTGGTAGCGATTACTCCCGATCAAGAAGGTGAGACCATTGTCAACGCCTTGAAGGCCGGAGTGAAGAGTTACGTGAAGAAAGATTGCGACTTGAATGAGATTGTCTCTTCGGTTCGCGACACCGCCAAAGGAAACAAGTTTTTCTGCGGCCAGATCCTCAACACCATCCATCAGGTAGACATCGATCCTGAGTCAGAAGATTTTGAAAGCTTCAATTGTGAGCCTGTCAAACTTTCCGAACGCGAACAGGAGATCATCACCCTCATAGCAGAAGGGCACACCAATACCACCATCGCTGAAAAGCTATTCCTCAGTCCTCACACAGTCAATACTCACCGCAAGAATATCATGCAGAAGTTGGGCGTGAAAAACACCGCATCCATCGTGATGTACGCGGTAAAATCAAATTTGGTGAATGTGAATAAGTTCCTTTTTTCGAAATAGGAATAGCATTAGTCTAATTTCCATAGTTTTGCCGCCGTATGAAATTGATAGCAGACAGCGGGTCTACCAAGACTGATTGGAGACTGATAACCCCCTCGGGAGAAGTATTTGAGTACAGAAGTGAAGGGATTAACCCCTATTTTCACAACGACGAAAGTGTTTCGGAAACGTTGCGCAAAATATCGTTCGCTCCTTACTCTCATGCGGATATTGATGAGGTGTATTTCTATAGTGCCGGGTCGAATACCAAAAAGAGCATTGAGATAATGAATACGGGTTTTTGCAGGATATTCACTTCCGCAAAAGTTCACATTATGCATGACCTCTTAGGGGCAGCCCGCGCCTTGTATAAGGATAGCTCAGGTTTGGTGGCCATTTTGGGTACGGGGTCAAACTCTTGTCTCTATGATGGTGGAAAGATTAAGATGAACCTTGGTGGTTTTGGATACATCTTAGGTGATGAAGGTAGTGGGATGCACATCGGCCGAAAAGTACTTCGCGAATTCATGAATGACTTGATGCCGAATGACATGCAAGAAATTTTTACCAACAAGTATCGAGTGACTAAGGATCAAATTATCTATGCTGTTTATAAAGATGCGTACCCCAACCGATTTTTGGCTTCATTCAGCAAGTTCGCTTCTGAAAACATCGACCATCCTTACATAAATGAAATGGTAGACGACGCTTTTATGAAGTTCTTTGAGCGGTATATCATTCAATACCCCGGATATAAAAAGTACAACTTGAGAGTGTTGGGCTCGGTAGGGTATTATTTCGAGAAACAACTACGAGCGAGAGCTGAGCGCTACGACGTCAACATTGATCGAATAATGAAGGCCCCGATCGATGGTTTATTAGAATACCACAAACAGCACTAGAAGGAATATACCTTTTCAGTCTTGTTTCCGACTGAATCTTTCAATTCGATTCGAAGCTCATTACCCGATGGAAGAGGGTTTGTTCCTTCAAAGATTACCGATATGGTCTTGGCCTTTGGCTCATAAGCTGAAAGTACCCATTCCCCATTGAGGTAAGCATTGTAGCTGCCTATTCCTGAGCGGTCGTCTGATATTTTAAATCGAAGCACGGTTCTATTTGACAGGCTTCCTGATGTACGAGTCAAGGGAGTCAATTCAGGTGCTATGCTATCTGCTACCAAAGCAAATTTCCCGAAACTCTTGGACTTGAACTCGAAACGATCTCCTGTCCAATTTCCTGTAATGTATGAAGCAGCTCCCGTAGTTGAATACCTTGCTGCCAGAACATGGTCGCGTAGGCTATTCGGAATGTCGTTCGCTGTAATTCCGATTTCAATGTAATCATCAAGCGGTACCATATCATTGTGTAAAGTATACCGCGCTGATAGCAGACCTGGCTTGGGCATCTCTCTACCGAAGTTGAGCTTCAAATCTCTGTACAGTGCACCTTTGGGTATGATGACGTCAAATTCTTCGGGATAAGTGAAGTTGTTTTCTTGATCGAAGCTAAAATAAGCGTCATAGGGCTTTGCTTCAGGAAGTGCTCCGTTTGGCTCTGCCAATGTTTCAAATGAAAAACCAAGAGTGGAAATATTCTCGTAGGCATCTTTCACCACGTAGTTGACTCGATGAGTGCCTGCAGTTTTAAAGTCAATTACTCCCTGATTTTTTGTTTCGGGTAGATAAATCTCCAGATCATTCCCAGGTTCAATAAATGACTTGTGATAGTGCCAGCGGTTGGTACGGTACACATCATATGCTTTGTAGGCATTGATATGACGGGTTGTGGCAAAGTCCAATTCATCGAATTGCTGCCGACAGATAGTTTCTTCATCCACCGAAAGATGTACCTCGTAGAGACCGCACTTGTTGGGGTAGCCATTCAAGTAATCAAGGGAATGGATAGACATGCCGAAGGCACCGTAAACTATAAATTTGCTTCCCGCTTTTAAGTGATACTTTCCGCTACCGCCTTGCACAACCATACTCACGGCTTCATTTTTACCATTGATTAAGGTGGTGTCGCTCAACGGGTGAAAACGCACCCCCCTGATTCTCGGAGCGATGTCGTCTTTAATGTCAAAGCCGAACTTTAACGGGTTTAGCGGATGACTGTCTGCCGTTCTTCTGATTTCAAAGTGAAGGTGAGGTCCGCCTGAGCCTCCCGTATTTCCGCTCAAGGCAATGAGTTCTCCTTTCTCAATGATTAGCTCTTCATCAGGTGCGAAATCCACTCGAAAAGATTCTTCTCCGTATTGCTTTGCTCTGACCACACGCGCTATTTCATCGTTGAACTTTTTTAAATGTCCGTAAACCGTCGTGTAGCCATTTGGGTGCTCAATGTATAGCGCCAACCCATATCCGTAGGGTGAAACACTTATTCTCGATACTTTTCCTTCTTCAGCGGCTAAGACCCTTTGTCCTTCTACACCCTGAGTCTTGATGTCAATACCCGTGTGAAAATGATTGCTGCGGAGCTCCGCAAAATTTCCCGCCAAGTAAAGCGGAATATCAAGAGGTGCGGTAAAATCTGCTAAATTTTTTTGACCAAAAACCCCGAAAGAGAGGATTGTAAAAAGTAAAATTATGGTGTTTCTCATGAATAGAAGTGCGAAGCTAAGAATAAGCATAGCTCTTGGCAATTTCCGAGCCGGGACTTGAGGAAATGTGAACAATCAAAAGTGAAAATAATTGATCGCTTTAAAACCAATGCTTTTTGTTAATCTTGTAGACCAATTTACTTTTGTACAACGTTTAACCTATTTAAGGTTCATGGAAAAGGGTGAAGTTTCCCTGAAATTAGGCTCCATTAAGGATAAGCTGGTCAAAATCAAGGCCAAGCAGGATCGATTGGAAGCTGATAATGCCAAATTGAAAGAGAAGGCGGCTCAGCTGGAGTTGGAATTAAAGGAGGCCAAAGCCAAAAGTCAGAACCTTGAAAAGGATTACGACCGCGTTAAACTGGCCAAGACTCTCGTGAGTAGCTCGGGAGACAAAGCCGAAATGAAATTCAGAGTTAACGAATTGGTGCGGGAGATAGATAAGTGCATTGCGCTTTTAAATAGATAGATGATTCGCTATGAGCGAGAAATCAATAAAGGTGACCATAGCAGGACGAATATATCCGATTTCGGTAAAGCCGGAAGAAGAGGAAATGGTTCGGGCTGCCGCCAAAAAAGTAGACGACAGCGTAAAAAACCTTTTGGAAAATTACGCCGTTAAGGACAAGCAAGACTTGCTTGCCATGACTGCCTTGCAGTTGTCTACCAAATTGGCAGAAGTGGACACGTCAGCCCCGAAGGGGTCGGCAGTTGATGATCGTGAAATCAGTGAAATTGAACAACTCATCGACAATTTGCTCTAGCTATCTTCCGTATCGCGCCTTCCGTTGGAGGGCTTAATAAATTATGGTATGGATATAAATATTACAGATTTACTTATTGGCCTTTTGGCGGGCGTCATCGTCGGGGGAGGTATTGCTTGGGTGGCCGTTAATGCCGTGCTCACCAAGAAGAAAGACTCCATTCTCTCTGAGGCTGAGAAAGAAGGCGAAGCCATCAAAAAGGATAAAATGCTCCAAGCAAAGGAGAAGTTTTATCAGCTGAAAGAAGAACATGAGAAGGTCATTAAAGACCGCAACCGAAAGATCCAAAGTGCTGAAGATCGGATGAAATCTCGCGAAGCTAACTTGAGTAAGAAGGCTGAGCAAAGCAAGAAAGCAGAAAGAGAAGCGGAGGCCATCAAAGCCAATCTCGAAAAGCAACTGGAGATCGTCGAAAAACGTAAAAAGGACTTAGAGAAAGCTCACGCGCAGAATGTGGCGCAACTGGAAAAAACGGCCAATTATTCTGCAGAAGATGCGAAGGCTGAGCTAATGAAAGCCCTCAAAGACGAAGCACGCACAGAGGCAATGACGCACATCAAAACCATTGTCGATGAAGCAAAATTGACTGCAAGTGCCGATGCTAAGAAAGTGGTTATTCAGAGCATTCAGCGTGTAGCAACTGAGCAGGCGGTAGAAAATTCAGTTTCTGTTTTCAATATTGAAAACGACGAAATTAAGGGTCGAATTATCGGACGTGAAGGAAGAAATATTCGTGCTTTGGAAGCAGCTACAGGTGTTGAGATTATTGTAGATGATACTCCTGAGGCTATTATCTTAAGCTGCTTCGATCCGGTGAGGAGAGAGATTTCTCGATTGGCTCTGCACCAATTGGTAAGTGATGGTAGAATCCACCCTGCAAGAATCGAAGAAGTAGTTAAGAAAGTGTCAAAGCAAATCGAAGAAGAAATCGCAGAAACGGGTAAGCGTACTTGTATAGATCTGGGAATTCACGGATTGCATCCGCAATTGGTTCGAATGGTGGGACGGATGAAATACCGCTCATCTTACGGACAGAATTTGCTACAGCACAGCCGCGAGGTAGCCAATCTTACTTCAACCATGGCAGCTGAGCTTGGCCTCAATGTCAAATTGGCAAAAAGAGCAGGACTCCTTCACGATATTGGAAAAGTGCCTGACGATGAGCCGGAAATGCCACACGCAGTTCTTGGAATGAAATTGGCCGAGAAGTACGGCGAGAAGCCCGAAGTATGCAACGCCATTGGAGCTCACCACGATGAGGTAGAAATGACGAGTCTTATATCTCCGATTGTTCAAGTCTGTGATGCCGTATCAGGCGCAAGGCCGGGAGCACGTCGAGAGGTGGTCGAATCTTACATCAAGCGATTGCAAGATTTGGAAAATATGGCCTTGAGTTATCCGGGCGTTACTAAGTCTTACGCTATCCAGGCAGGTAGAGAACTTCGTGTCTTGGTAGAAAGTGATCAAGTGAGTGATGATCAGGCTGACGCGCTGAGCTTCGACCTATCTCAGAAAATTCAGAATGAAATGACCTATCCCGGACAGGTGAAGGTTACGGTAATTCGAGAAAGAAGAGCCGTAAACTACGCTAAGTAATCGAATGACTCGAAAGCTCACCGACAAAAAAGTATTGGTAACGGGTGGAGCCGGTTTTATCGGCTCCAACCTTTGCGAATCCCTGCTCTCCGAGGGAAACACGGTTTTTTGTTTGGATAATCTTGCCACGGGAAAGCATGAAAATGTTGCCCCGTTCTTATCCAACCCCAACTTTATATTTACCGAAGGAGACATTCGTGATTACCCGACTTGCTTGAGCTCGGCAGAAGGGATGGATGTAATATTACATCAAGCGGCTTTAGGCAGCGTTCCCAGAAGCATCAATGATCCGCTGACGACCAATTCGGTTAATATCGACGGGTTTTTGAATATGCTCAATGCAGCTAAAGAGAAGCAGGTTGGGCGATTCATTTATGCGGCGAGCTCGAGCACCTATGGCGACAGTCTTGCGCTTCCCAAAGTAGAAGATCAGATCGGAATGCCCTTATCGCCTTACGCTGTCACCAAATACGTCAATGAGCTTTACGCAAACGTTTTCGCCAATTTGCACGGCATGGAGATCATCGGTCTGCGTTATTTTAACGTTTTCGGTAGAAATCAATCTCCCGGCGGAGCCTATGCAGCGGCGATTCCAAAGTTTGTCAGTGCTTTTTTGAGTCACGAGTCTCCGATTATTCACGGGGATGGAGAGCAAACGCGCGATTTTACCTACATCAACAATGTGATTCAGATGAATCATTTGGCGGCGACTACGGACAATCCCGAGGCATTGAATCAAGTCTACAATGTGGCTTGCGGTCAACGGACATCTTTGAATGATTTGATAACCAGTATACGAACGGAACTATCCAAATACGATTCGGCCATTACAGACATAGAAGTACAGCATGGCCCGGAAAGGGCGGGGGATGTCCGCGATTCACTGGCCGATATTTCAAAAGCGAAAAACCTTTTGGGCTATGAACCCACCCATACATTGAAAGAAGGAATTGCCGAAGCCATCGAGTGGTATCGGAATACCTTGAAATAAATCCATTTCAATAGACTTGATGGCTTGGTTGAGCAAATATTCAAGTAATCCCTTTGTGAGGAATGTAGCGGTGATGTTTTCCGGAAACGGTTTGGCTCTCATTATTCCATTCATCATTGCTCCATTCATTTCGCGGATTTACACTCCGGAAGATTTTGGTGCGTTTGAGCTTTTTGTAAGAATAATGGGACTGATAGCCATAGTGGGTTCTCTCAGACTTGAGTTCGCCATACTTCTTCCGAAGGATAGAAATGAGGTCTTAGCTCTGGTGAAATTATGCCTGAGAATTTTGGTCATTGTCACACTCGTTTCGACTGCACTAATTCTTCCTTTCAGGAATCAGATCGGAGTATTCGTTAACAGCACTGAGCTGCCTGATCTGCTTTGGCTTTTGCCAATAGGAGTGCTCTCTTTGGGGGGCTTTAATATCATGAATCAATACCTCATAAAATCTCAGTCATTTAAAGAGGCTGCAATCGAAAAAATTGTTTCAGCTTCTTCCAATAATCTTAGCAAATTCATCTTAGGATTAAGCATTCCCAATTCATTTAGTCTTGTTGTCGGTCAAATTGTCGGGTCTGTTCTACCGCTCTTTGCTGTCTTAAGACTAAAAAGAATGAGAGAAATGCTTGCAGAGGCATACAGATTGCCAATCTCCGGAAAAGTGCTCATCAAAAAGTACAAAGACTTTCCACTCATCAATACCTTTCACGCCTTTTTTCACGAAGGGCAACATACGGTTCTTTTGTTTTTAATATCGGGATATTACGGAGAGATCGCATTGGGCCTCTTTGGATTTGCTTTTCGTTATTTGCGCGTGCCACTCATCATTTTTGGTACTTCAATTGGCCAAGTTCTAAACGAAAAATGGTCGAGAGACCTCAACGAAAATCGTTCGATTAAAGGTTCGGTCATTCGAATTGTATTGTTCTTAGGAGGTACAGCCTTTATTCCGTTTACCATTCTGTTTTTCTATGGAGAGCCCATCTTTACGTTTGTGTTTGGCTCAGATTGGACCCAAGCTGGTGTATATGCTGAAATTCTTGCACCTTGGCTTTTTATAAATTTTATGTCAAGTCCCATTAGCTCGATACCCATTTTGGTTCAGCGGCAACCTGACTTCTTCAAGATGTCGGTCATATCAGGTCTTTTAAATTTGGGACTGCTTGCGGTAATGAGCGAGTATGGATATGACTTTATTCAAGTTTTATGGACCTTGTCAGGCTTGAATGTGGTCATTTTGTTATTCGTACTTTTCTGGATAATTCGAGTGGGCTCCATCGGTAGGCGAGATGTAACCTTGTAAAAAGAAGATTTTTGGACTGTATATGACATTTATTGACCGAATAAAAAGAAGACTAAGCACCTTATATTGGTCCTTTCGAGGGGTTGAGATTGGTACTAATTCAGCCATAAATCCTGGTGTGGATATCTGGAACCCGAAAACAGCTTCAATTGGCCAAAACAGCAATTTGGGTAAGAATGTCTCCATTTATTGTGGCAAGAATGGCTCCTTCACCCTTGGTGATGGATCCCATATAGCCCCCTTTGGCTACTTGTTAATTGACAACAATGACTGCTCGATTGGAAGCAAAGTAGCAGTAGGTCCTTTCTGCACCTTCGTATGCCATTCAAATAGCATCAAGGGAAATAGTAAATTTTTTGCAGAGAACTATTCCGATGGAGGGATCGAAATTGGGAACAATGTATTTATCGGAGCCCAATGCACGATATTACCAGGCGCACAAATCGACGACAATGTGGTAATCGCTTCCAACTCTGTGGTGCGAGGAATACTCAAAAGTGGTTTTGTATACGGCGGTACACCAGTCAAAATGATTAAACCCATTTCAGAATAATGCCGAAGGAGAAATTTTATTTCACGGGCAATTCTCTTTCCAGGCGTTCTTTGTACTCCGCTTTTGGTTCAATGATCAGTGGGCGAAAGAAGAGATGCCTGAGCCAATCACATGAACTTTTAGCCGATTACTTCAATGTTAGTTCTGATCAGATATTCCTCTTTTCGGCAGGTCGGATGTCGGTTTATGCCTTGCTTAAATCATTGAAACTTGATTCCCATGACGAAGTAATAGTGGCAGGTTACACTTGTGTGGTATTGACCAATGCTGTGAAATTTGCCGGTCAGCCGCTCAAGTATGTAGACATCAACCCCGAAAACTTCAATCCCAATACGGAGTCGCTTCAAGCGATGATTTCAGAGAGAACTAAGATTTTGATTCTCCCCCATAACTTCGGAATCACCTATCAAGACATCGGTAAAATTAAAGAAGAATATCCCCATCTGGTGATCATAGAGGATGTGGCGCACAGCTTTGGATCCAAAGACAAAGCAGGCCAACTTTGCGGTACCATTGGTGATGCTTCTTTTTTCAGTTTGGAATACTCCAAACCCGTAACTGCCGGTATGGGCGGCATCATGATCATAAATAATAGAAACCTCCTTCCCGCTTTTAAATCGGATTTTGAGCACATCGAAACGGCAAATACTTCTGGTGCAATGCGCATTTTGCTTACACTTTATGCAATGGTGCTGAGTCGCTCTAAAGTGACTTCGTTCTTACATATAAATAGCATGAGGTTCTTGAGGCGCAGTAAACTCGGATACGCTACTTCCAAAGAGGAGGTAGAAGGCATCAAGCCAACCAACTACCCTACCCGAATTCACCCCATCCTTTCTTGTGTTTTGGTGCAGCAGCTAAAAGATATTGCGTCTATAAATGTTAGAAAACGGGAAATAGTAAGTCAGTACGCTGCGATTCTTTCGAAGTTCAAATCCATTCAAACCATAGATGTTGAGAATGCTGTACTGATTCGTTACCCCATTCTTTTTGGTCGAGAGGTAAGTCTTGAGCAAATCAACGCCTTAAGGGCAGAGGCGATTTCTCGAGGGTATCGCTTTGGTGTCTGGTTCAACGATGTAGTTCATCCCAAAGGGTCGTTCCGCTACATGTATGATGAGGGAACTTGCAAGGTGGGAGAGTGGGTGTCGGAGCGCATCCTCAACCTTCCAGTAAATGCCTTTCACCTGCCGAGTAAAAAGCAATTAGCAGAGCTGGAAAGCATGATTCGAAAACATGGGATCAACTAGTTCTCATTACTTCAACTATTTTCGCATCAGATTAGAAAATGTCTGAAAGAAAACCATATCGACTTTTGGTGGTGGCTCCTCACGGGATTCACTTGAAAAATTTTCTGAAGCGGATTGAGTCAGAAACCGAAGCCGTTCACGTGATCACCTCAATGAAAGGTGATGTCGGGCACCCTGAGACAATAGTTGATTTTTCATACCGAAACCCAGTGAATTTCTTGAATACACCGAAGCAAATTCGAGCTGTATGCAAAGAGTTTAAGCCTGATCTGGTACATTCGCAGCAACTCAATTCAGTCAGTTTTTTTACCATGAATGCTATAAGAGGAACAAATATTCCCTTTGTGGCTACTGCATGGGGATCGGATATCTTGGTTAATTCAAAGCGTGGCGGTTTTTTGAGTTGGGTACTTCGACGAATTCTGAGAACGGCCGATGCATTTACCGCTGATTCTCAAGAAGTAGCAGATCGTATGCGTGAAATTGCCAACAAGGATTTGCACATTTCCGTCTGCAATTTTGGGGCTGAAAAGCCGAGCATCACCATACCGAAAGAAAACATTATTTACAGCAATCGCTTGCACAACCCCTTGTATCGAATTGATAAGGTCATTCGAGCTTTTGGTCAGTTTAAAAATTCGGATGCAGGCAGAGACTGGAAATTGGTTGTGGCAGGAAGTGGAAGTGAGACGGATAAATTAATTGCTTTAGCCAATCAGTTAGAACTCGGTGAAAGCATAAATTTTCAAGGTTGGGTGGAAAACGAGCAAAACGCTGAAAACTACGCCAAGGCAAAGGTGTGGGTATCGATACCCGAATCTGATGCAACGCCGATTTCTCTACTCGAGGCGATGTACCATGGTTGTTTTCCCGTAGTCATTGGTCTTCCTTCCATTCGGGAATGGATTGAGGACGGCGTAAATGGAAAGCTTGTCAACGATGTCAATTCGAGTTTTCTTGCAGACGGTTTGAATCAGATTGACCAAGGAGTGGCTCAAAAGAATCGAGAGCTAATTGATAGAAAGGGAAGCGTGGAGGTAGCCAAAAAATGTTTCTCAAGTCTTCATCGACTCATGATTAAAAAATCTAACTAAAGCTTGAAAGACCATAAACAAAGTCAAAATGACTTCAGTAAGGTTCGGGTCGTCCACATTTCCACGGTTCATTCTTCATCAGACCATCGCCTGCTCGACAAGGAGTGCAAGACACTTGCAGAAGCTGGGTTTGACACCTTTCTCATAGCCAGAGCAGATAAGGATTACACCAAGTTCGGTGTTCAAGTTTTGGCCTTTCCCACTTATAAAAGTCGAATTTCCCGAGCTACGATTGGGGTATGGAAGATTACGCTGAGGGCAATAAGCCTAAAACCAAAAATAGCTCATATTCACGATCCCGAACTCTTATGGTCTTCTTGGATATTCCGCCTATTCGGGATTAAATTTATCTACGATTCTCACGAGCATGTCCCCAATCAAATAACCAGTAAGCCATGGATCAAACCAACTTGGTTTAGGCGGCTAATTGCTTTTTTTGCATCAGGTTATGAGCACTTTTTCTGTCTTTTTGCAAATAAGGTTATTTCGGTTGTCCCTGAGATTGTCGAAAGATTCCCTGAGAACAAACGATTGATGATAAGGAATTTCCCACCTTTTGATTCAAGTCAACCTCCAATTGATCACATCAAAACGAAAAAGATTGTTGCCATTTATGCAGGCGGCTTAACTAGAATTCGCGGAATAGCCGAAATCATTCAAGCATTTGCTGAACTTGGTTCGGGCTTTGAATTGAGGCTTTTGGGGCCTTGGGATACTGAAGATTTCAGAGCTGATTGTATGTCCAATGCGGGTGAAAATGTCAAATATCTCGGCTTAGTCTCTCCGGCTGAAGTTTCGAAGCAAATTCGCCAAGCTGATATTGGTCTGGCGATACTCTATCCCGTAAAAAATTACCTCATGAGTTACCCCGTTAAAGCCTTTGAGTATATGAAAGAAGGTGTTCCGATCGTGATGTCATCATTTCCCTATTGGAAAGAACTCTACTCATCCTGTGCGGAGTTTGTAGATCCGCACGATATCAGTCAAATCAAAGAAGCCATAGAAACCTTGGGGAAGTCTCCTGAGAAACGAACGGAATTCGGTCTCAGCGGATACCGCTTGGTAAAGGAAGTTTACAATTGGGAGAGCGAGGGAGAGAATCTCAAAGAAGCCTATCTTTCGCTATTGAAGTAAAGAGAAATTAGATTTCATCGATCTCACTGTGGTGAGCGATTAATATGAAAAGCGCGTGGTAACCCGTATCGTAGATAGCTTTATAACTGAAGGCAAAAGTCCATTCTTCTTGTCAGAGTTGTGGTGTGCATCGCTAGGGTCTGAATTAAAAAAGTTAAGCGTTTTTAAGTCCGAAAAGGATAAGGAACCCATTGCCAATTTGACCTTTTATGCCTATCGACGTATGGGTGTAGATGCGGTCATTACTCCGCCAATGGCACCTCACTGCGGGCTTCACTTTTATCACCGCACCGAAAAAAAGTTGAGTCGTTACAGCGATGAAAAAAGAGCCTTAAGATCGATCGCTGAATACCTTGCTGAGAAATATCCATCAGCTCATGTCGATTTAGCTCTTCCTCCTGAGATTAAGGATATTCAGCCCTTCAAGCAAGCCGAGTTTAAATCGGATGTCTCTTATACTTATTTATTGGAAATTGAAAGGAGAACTGAACAGGATCTACTTTCAGAAATGAGTTCTGAGCGACGAAAGAACATTCGAGATGCCGAAAAGAAGGGCTACGATGTCAGAATAAATTCAGAGCCTGAGGCTATTGTCACCTTGGTTCAAGATACGCTCGAATCAAAAGGCGTGAAGTCGAAAACCGAGCAGTTAACTCACCTTATCAAAGAAGGGAAGGGTAAGGTATTCACAGTGTCAGTATTCCGTCAAGACGAATTGCAATCGGCAGCCGTAATCGCTTTAGATAAATCAAAGGCATACTACCTTGCTGGCGGAACAAAAAAGGAAACTGCTGAAGCAGGAGCCTTGGTTCTTTGGAGGGCTATTTTAGAAGCACGAAAACACAGTGTGCAACACTTTGATTTTTTAGGCTCCTCAAATCCTGCAATCGAAAAATTTTTTCGTGGTTTCGGTGGACAGTTAACTCCATACTTCCGCATTATTGCTGACAATGTCGTTTTCGATTTTCTTCGGTCTGCAAAAAGAACGCTAGGGAAATGAATGGAACACGGCGAAATCTCATGCGTGACTTTTCTCTGTACGAAGGTGCTATTTGCCTTCTGGCATTCTCCATCCCCGTTATTAAATACGGTATTCAAATTCCTATTATCCTTCTAGTCATTGCTTGGCTTTTCGCCAAAAAGCAGGTGGATAAAAAAGTCCTTATTCCTATCTTACTTTTTGCTGCGATTTACATCTTCCATCTTATTGCCATGCTTTATACCGAGAATGTCGATAGAGGCTCGAAAGATCTTGTCCAAAAGCTCTCGCTCATACTTTTTCCCGTGATAATTGGAACGGGGCCAAAGCTTAGCGAAAAGATGCGAGCTACCGGGATGAAATTCTTTGTTTTAGGAACCCTGACCGCAGTGCTCTTTGCATTTGTTTCTTCGGCAATAGCTTATAGCTCTTCAGGAATCATTTCTGAATTTTATATGTCGAGTTTCTCGCCATCTCATCACCCTTCTTACATCAGTTTTTACGTGGTTATTGCCTTGGCCATATTGCTTTTGAGAATCGAGAAAAACACGGAATCCAAAAAAGCACCTCCACTTTGGCTGGCTGTTTTGTTTCTAAGCTTAACCTTGATCTTTCCTGCCAGTAAGATGGGGTTCATAAACTGGTCCATGGTAGCTTTCATCTTCCTTTTGAAGTGGCTGATTTTGAAACCGCGTCATAGAAAGTCTGCTCTTCTATTGCTCGGTGTCGGGCTACTATTTTTTCTCTTTATGAAATTTGATCCCGTCGCTAGCGCGCGTATTGGGAAGGCCGTTGAGGTCACTTCACAAATCGATCAACCAAGCAATGAATCGCAAATCGAGAGCAATACGGCTCGCCTCTACTCTTGGAGTACCTCGCTGATGCTGATTAAAGAGAATCCCATTGGTGTCGGCACAGGCGATATCAACGACGCTATGGTTTCCGCATACAGGAAACAAGGTTTAGACGATCTCGCTGCAAAGAGCCTCAACCCTCATAATGAGTTTCTTCAAATTGCGGTTGCTATTGGAATTCCTGCCGCTTTGGTCTTTCTCTTTTCATTGGTTTATCCTTTTGGCAAAATCTTTCGGGAGAAAGATTGGATCTATGGAATTTTTCTCTTGAGCATTTTCATGCAATTTTCCGTTGAATCGATGCTCGAAAAGCAAAGCGGTGTGATCTTCTTTGCCTTTTTTAATGCTTTCTTTTTCTTTTCACCCAAATCTCTAAAATGGGGTTAAAATTCGTTTCGATCATCATCCCCTGCCGCAATGAGGTGAATTTTATTCAAGGCGTATTGAATTCCATCTCGGCTCAAGACTACCCGAAAGATTCTCTGGAAATCATCGTAGCCGATGGAATGAGCGATGATGGAACCAGAGATAAACTGCGTGAGCTATCAAGTTCTTATCCCAACTTAAAGGTGATAGACAATCCGAATCGAGTGACTCCCGATGCGCTCAATTTGGCTATTGAAGCATCGAAAGGAGAGGTGATTGTGCGACTTGACGCCCACTCAAATTACCCTTCCAATTACATTTCAAGATTGGTAACTGAATTGTTCCGTTTGGATGCTGAAAATGTAGGCGGAGTCTGGATTACAACTCCTGCAAACTCTGGGACCGTCGCAACTGCCATTGCCTTAGCTACTTCTCATCCATTGGGCATTGGCAATGCAAGCTATCGCTTGGAGAACCCTGAGATTACGGAAGTAGATACCGTTCCATTCGGCTGTTTTAAAAGAAGCATCTTTGATCAAATCGGTCTTTTTGATACGGATCTGATCAGAAATCAAGACGACGAATTTAACGGGCGAATAATTAAGAATGGCGGTAAGATTTTTTTGGTGCCTGATGTAGAAATCGAGTATTACGCCAGAGCGACTTTTGGAACCATGGTCAAAATGTTTTACCAATATGGACTCTTCAAGCCATTGGTGAATATCAAGTTAGGGCATCCCGCAACTCTCCGGCAATTCGCACCTCCCATTTTTACATTGGGTCTTTTGTGTTTACCCATTGCCCTCTTGTTGGATTGGTTGTTTTTAATTTGGTCAACAATTTATACCATCTATTTTTGGATCAATGCCTTTGTTTCGTCAAAAATTGCCTGGCGGGAAAAAAGAAGCGGTCTTGCGCCTCGCCTTTTTTTGGCATTCTTTCTTATTCATTTTTCTTATGGCTGGGGCTATTTGAAAGGGATATTCAAATTTGTTCTCTTGAAAAATAAGGTCCGTGCAGACCAAACGAACTTATCTCGTTAACGATGATGAAAATCTTAACCATAGTAGGAGCGCGGCCTCAATTTGTGAAGGCAGCCACCATCAGCCGTCAGGTAGCGAATGATCCCGAAGTCGAAGAAGTTCTCGTCCACACTGGGCAGCATTTCGATGCCAATATGAGCGAGGTCTTTTTCACGGAAATGGAAATTCCCAAGCCCAAGTACAATTTGGACATCAACGCTCTCGGTCACGGAGCCATGACGGGTAGAATGCTCGAGGGAATTGAGAAATTGATCCTCGAGGAGAAACCTGATGTGTTACTGGTTTACGGCGATACAAACTCTACCATAGCGGGAGCATTGGCAGCTAGAAAAATTCACGTAAAAGTGGGCCACGTGGAAGCAGGATTGCGCAGCTTCAATATGGACATGCCCGAAGAAGTGAACCGCATTCTCACCGATCGAATCTCTGACTTTCTCTACTGCCCCACGGATACCGCAGTGAAAAACCTTGACCGCGAGGGGTATGCCCTCCTCGGAGCTGAGGTGGTGCGAACAGGAGACGTCATGTACGATGCTGCCTTGTTTTATGCCCTACGCTCGGCTGAACTTTCTACCGTGATCAAAGAGATTCCACACGAAAAATTTGCGCTGTGCACGCTTCATCGCGCTGAAAACACGGATGATCCTGAGCGTCTCACTGCTTTCGTTGAGAGCCTCAATGAAATTCACAAGCAGCTTCCTGTAGTTTGCCCTTTGCACCCGCGAACGAACAAGAAACTGGCCGAGCATGGACTCCAACTCGAGGTTCATACCATCGACCCCGTCGGATACTTCGACATGGTGGAATTGCTCAAGCATTGCCAATTGGTTTTAACCGATAGCGGCGGCTTGCAGAAAGAAGCTTTCTTCTTCAAAAAGCCTTGCATCACCATGCGCGACCAAACCGAGTGGGTTGAATTGGTCGAAAATGGATTCAATGTCTTGGCGTCGCCAAATCGCGAGAGCATGCTATCCGCATTCGAAACCATGACCTCCACAAGCATCAACTTTGAAATGGATCTATACGGCGATGGAAACGCAGCTGCAGCCATTCTCCGTCACCTCAAGGAAGCGATAAAAGGCGCTTAGCGATTTCCTATCTTTGCCCGAAATTATTCCAAGGTATGATACCGTTCTCACCTCCACGCATGGACCAAAAGATTGTCGACGAAGTAACCGATACATTGCTATCGGGATGGATAACGACTGGCCCGAAGACCAAGCGATTCGAAAAGGAGATCTCGGCATACACGGGAGCCAAGACCACCATTTGCTTCAATTCGGCTACAGCCGGAATCGAATTGGTACTTCGCTGGTTCGGAGTGGGAGAGGGCGATGAGGTGATTATTCCCGCTTACACCTATTGCGCCACGGCCAATGTGGTGGTTCATTGCGGAGCCAAACCCGTCATGGTCGACACGCTACCGAATAGTTTTAACCTCGATCCCGAAAAGGTAAGGGAAGCCATCACCGATCGGACAAAAGTTATCGTACCCGTCGATATTGCAGGCTATCCGTGCAATTACGATGAGCTCAT
The DNA here is from genome assembly GCA_027214385.1 of Cryomorphaceae bacterium 1068. NCBI lineage: Bacteria > Pseudomonadati > Bacteroidota > Flavobacteriia > Flavobacteriales > Cryomorphaceae > Cryomorphaceae bacterium 1068. The sequence goes on from JAPVXR010000011.1 coordinate 41,395, forward strand.
AGCAATCATACATGATGAAGCTACTAAAGCGCGATTTTCACCACATACCCCCGAGCAAGAAAGGCTGGGGAGGATAATGTTGATGGCCGATTCGGCGCATAGTTTCGGAGCAACTTACAAAGGCAAGAAGCTAGGCAGCGTTGCCGATGGTACAGCCTTTTCGTTTCACGCTGTAAAAAACCTCACCACCGCTGAGGGAGGCGCCGTTTGCCTCAATATGCCCGAGCCCTTCGATCACGACGAGATGTACCGCATGCTCAATTTGATGAGCTTGCACGGACAAAGCAAAGACGCCTTGAGCAAAATGCAGAAAGGAGCGTGGCGCTACGACGTGACCATTCCCGGGTACAAATGCAATATGACCGACATCCAAGCTTCTATCGGTTTGGTAGAGTTGAGCCGATACGATTCCGAAACCCTGAAACGGCGAAAAGAGATTTGTGCACTTTACGATCGGGAGTTTGCCGATTGCGATTGGGCGGTTACGCCAAAGTTTATCGATGACAACGGTAGCGAAACTTCCTATCACCTATACCAATTGAGAATCGACGGAGCCTCCGAAGATGACCGCGAGGCCATCATTCAATTTATCGCCGATCGAGACATTGCCGTGAATGTCCACTTCATTCCCTTGCCTATGCTTACCGCCTATCGCGAAAGGGGATACCGCATGGAGGATTACCCGAATGCATTCGCGCATTATACCAATGAGATCAGCCTTCCGCTTTTTTTCAATCTAAAGGATGAGGAAGTTAAAGAAGTAGCATCTGCTGTGAAGGATGCCGTGGCGCAGATTCTAAAAAAATGATCAAGTTCCTCTTTGATCGTATTGTTGCATTGATTGGTATTATCATTTTGCTTCCTCTGCTTTTCATCATCGCCATTTGGGTGATGTTCGATTCGAAAGGAGGAGCCTTTTTCGTTCAAACCAGAGTTGGGAAGGATGGTCAACACTTTGGCTTATTGAAATTCAGAACTATGCGTCCTTTATCTGAGAAAAGAGGGAAGCTCACCGTTGGTTCTAATGATCCTCGCATCACACGGTCGGGATTGATTTTGAGGAAGTACAAAATTGACGAGCTGCCTCAACTCTTCAACGTTCTCGTTGCCGATATGAGTTTTGTCGGTCCAAGACCCGAAGTGCCTGATTACGTGGCTTTTTATAACGCTCGACAGAGAAAAGTTTTAAACGTGCGTCCGGGTATTACCGATGAAGCATCCTTGGCTTATTTTAATGAGAATGAGCTCTTGTCGAAAAGCGAAAATCCTCAAAAAACCTACTTGGAAGAGATTATGCCAGCCAAGATTGAACTCAACTTGGCTTATTTAAAGCGAAGGACCTTTCTTTCGGATATTGGTATAATTCTAAGAACGCTGGGGAGAATCGTTTCCTAGAGTCGGTGTTTGCTCACAGCAGCATGAAGCTTCTCAATTTCTTCAACTTTTTCGGGGTAACCCAAACGGTCGTAAGACATAATGAGGTTATTCAATAACCGGATGATCATACTCTTATTGTCACATGGCTCATAATATTTCGGCTCCTCCTTCAATTCCAATTGTTGCAAATAAGAGGTGATCTCATTCTTATGAACGATCGTTCCTTGGCTGAAGGCATTGATGTAAAACAAGACCTTATCATCATCAATTTTGCCTTTCATATGGTTTTCCATGAGCCTCAGAATATTGTACTCATCGACGTAAGCCATGACGAAATGATTCGGCAAATTCACTCCGAAAATTGGAATATCCAGCCGTTGCGCCAACACAATGTAAAGAATACTTAAGCTCAACGGGTTTCCCTTCTCGCTTTCGAGCACCGTATTGATGTAATTATTTTGAGCTGCGTGATAATTCTTCTTATTTCCTCTAAAACCATGAACGTCAAAGAGGATATGGTTCATCACCTTTACTTGCTCAAGTGCCGTGAGTTCATCGTTGAGTTCAATCCAAATCTCCTGATGCAATTTTGTCAATCGATCAAAAGTCTCTGTTTCATCCAAGTCGGGATATTGATACTTGGCTACCATCAATGCACCGGCAAAGAGATCGTCTCCACCGTCTTTGGCCCAATTTTCCAATCCGGAAAGGACTGATTCAAATTGAATATCGTGGATGATGTCCTCTATTCGCTGCTGGAATTCCTGACCGAAAGTGTTTACCTCCCAAACATTTTCCAAACTCGGAATAGCCGCTTCACCGATAGAAACGATACGATCCTTTACCTGACGGTAAATGGTCTCATCGGGATCATCGAGTAGATTAATCAGTGCTTCTATTTCGTTCGAGTTCATCACTTGTTTAGACGAAGATCAGAGGATCTTTGTTTTGTCTAAAGGTATTTTCAAGTGACTTGTCGAATACGGTGGTCTCCCCGTTTTTTAACCGGAGAGATGTTAATGGGCGGATACGCGTTCCAGAACCGTGGCTATTAGCTCCTCCATCGCCACATGATGATCGGTGAGGAACGAGTTGGCGGCGCGGTTGGCTACGACCAAACACACCGTGGTGCATTGGTGTCCCAATGCGGCTCCAAGGCCGAATAAAGCAGAACTCTCCATCTCGTAATTGGCGAGTGGTAGTTCTCCGAAAGAGAAACTTCCCATTCTTTCGTTGATATCGGGCATCGCTACCGGGAGACGTATTTTTCTGCCTTGCGGTCCATAGAAACCACAAGCTGTAGCAGTAAGTCCTTGGATGAATCCTTCTTGGAATTTACTACCTGCCTCTGCCGAGCTTTTTACGGCGTAAGGCTTTATGCCATCCAAAGACCAATTGACATGGGCAGCAAATGACCGAGCGAGTTCAATCTCGTCTTCTTCGAAATGCGCTTGGTAATAATGCATCACGGCATCAAGGCCGATGGCAAAACGACTATGAATAAAACTCCCGGGCTCAATTTCTTTCCTTAGACCTCCCGACGTGCCTATTCGAATAATCTCGAGTGGTTTGGGGTTCTCAATAGTCTCTCGTTTCTCGAAATCGATGCTTCTGAGTGCGTCGAGTTCGTTCAGGACGATATCGATATTGTCAGTTCCGATTCCCGTACTCAAGGCAGTAATTCTCTTTGAGCCGATATAGCCCGTATGCGTCACAAACTCGCGATTGCTGATGACGACATCCGTTCGATCAAAATGCTTGGATATTTTCTCTACCCGACCTTGATCACCAACTACCAAAACGGTGTCAGCCAAGTGTTCGGGTTTTATAGCCAAATGGTAAATGGAACCGTCACCATTGACAGGTAGCTCCGATGGAGCAAATTTGAGCGAGTTATTGAGAGGAAATTTTTTCACGATTTGGCCAATTTACAAACTTCATCAAAACACACTAGCGGCTTTGTGAACCAAAAACCTTTTCGAGAAGCTCTGTTACCCTCGCTGCGGGATCTTCCCTGATCTTTTCCTCTTCTTCCGAAATCAATAGAAAAAGGCCATCCATCGCCTTATCGGTAACGTAAGCTTCCAGATCGGGATTTACTTTTTCTCCTCCTGTAAATGCAGACGCAGTATTGTAGGTCGATACCAGCGGCTGCCAGTATTTCGTTAACTCTACTTCATTTATTGCCTTGTTTACCTCAGGTTCAAAAGCAGTGCGGAGACTGGTTTCAGTGCTCCGACGCAAGTAAGTTGTTGCAGCATCATCTTCTCCTTTTAAAATGGCAAAAGCATCGTTAATGGTCATTGAAGTAATGGCATCAATAAAAATCGGAGCCGCATGCGACACGGCCTTCTCTGCCGCGTGATTCAGGTTTTCTTCAAATTTGTCTACTTGACTTCCCAAGCCAAGTTTCTCGGCAGTTTCTTTTACTTTCTCTGCCTCTTCAGGAAATGGAATCCGAATACGAGGAGTTGAAAGGAATTGGTTTTCCTTTCCGGCAAAATCGACGGCATTATTGGTCCCGACCACCAATGCTTCTTTGAGTCCCGCCGCTACTTCTGATGATGAAAGTCCTTCAGAGGTTTCCAGTGATTCGGTCACCGTTTTCATCGTTTTGCGAAAGCTCTCTTCAGAACATGAGGAAAAGACCAGGCTGATAGCAATGAGCGGAAGAATAATTTTTTTCATGCGGCAATTTTGCCAAAGATAGTGCCAACTATTTCATGAATACTGATAGAATCGTTTTGTAGTCGATGAATGAATGTTTTTATCTTCGCGGGCATGGGTCAAGAAATCCTCGTAACGGGAGCCGCGGGCTTCATTGGTTCGCATCTTTGCGAAAGCTTGTTGGAGCAAGGTCATACGGTTTATGGAATCGACAACTTCGATCCGTTTTATGATCGACGAATCAAAGAAAGAAACCTCGAGTCTTTCCGCAATCACGAGCGCTTCGGGTTTTTTGAGCTGGACCTCACCGATTCAGAAAAGCTCCAAAGAATTCCTGCCTTCGATATGGTCGTTCACTTGGCTGGAAAAGCAGGAGTGAGACCTAGTATCGATGCCCCACAAGATTACGTAGACGCGAATATTACTGCGACTCTAAACGTGTTGGAGCTATGTCGAGCCAAAAGTTGCACCAAAATGGCCTTTGCCGGTAGCAGCAGTATTTACGGTAATTCCAAACACATTCCATTTGTAGAAGAAGGAGTGGAATACGAGCCCATTTCTCCTTATGCTTTTTCTAAGCGTAGCTGCGAGTTGATGAACTACACCTTTCATCATCTCTATCAAATTGATATTTTAAATCTGCGTTTTTTTACTGTCTACGGGCCACGTCAACGGCCTGATTTGGCTATTCACAAATTCACGCGACTCTTAAGTGAAGGAGAATCAATTCCAATGTTTGGAGATGGTTCCACTTCGCGCGATTATACTTTCGTAGCCGATACCGTAGCCGGTATAAACGCTGCTATGGATTATTTACGAGAAAACAGCGACGTTTTTGAAACGGTAAATTTGGGAAACAATCAACCTGTAAAGCTTTCTGACCTGATTTCAAGTATCGGAAATGCTCTGGGTGTAGAACCCAATATCGATCGACAGCCCATGCAACCGGGAGATGTGGACATTACTTACGCCTCTATCGAAAAAGCTAAAAAGCTATTCGGTTATAATCCCAAGACGAGTATCAAAGATGGTCTAGAGAAATTTGTTGAGTGGTACAAGGCCGTAAATCCTCAATAGATTCGGACGTATTTCAAATTCCTATAGTTACATCAGATGAAGAATATATTAGTTGCAAGCTTCTTGTTGACACAAATGGTGTTGTTCGCGCAGAAAGATTCTTTAATATTTGATGGGGGCCAGGTGATTGTGGGTGAAGTCAAAGAGATGAACCGTAATATACTGACCATTGAAACTGACTACAGTAACACCGATTTTAAGATAGAATGGGATAAGATAACCGAATTCTATAGTGATCAACTTTACATGATTCAGATAACTGATCGGACCATCTTCACCAATGCAACCATGTCGTTTCAAAAGCCGGGCGAGTTCAAGATCATAGGTGAATCGAACTCTGGTTATGTACCAATGAGTGAGGTTGTATATCTCAGGCAAGTGGATACCGGTTTTTGGAGCAAGTTGTCTGCATCAATTGATTTGGGGTTCAACCTGACCAAAGCGAGCAATCTTCAGCAATTCAATGCCTCCACGACGGTGGGGTATAAATCGGCCCAATGGACTTATAGAGTCACTTATCAGCAAAACCGTTCTGAGCAGGATGATGTTGATCCCGTGCGCAGAACAGAAGTAAATGCAAATGCGGATTACGCTCTGCACAATGGAATCTTCTTTGGAGCCGGTGTGAACTTTCTGAGCAATACCGAACAATTACTCGACCTGCGGACAACAGGATCGGCCGGGGTAGGTTATTACCTGGTCAGAAACAATGAGATGTATTGGCAAAGCACTTTTGGAGTAGCTATTAACAATGAGAATTTTACCGATGTGCCGGAAGAGCCCTCCGAAGATCGAGATAGTTTTGAAGGACTGTTGGGTACTGAACTGAATCTGTACAACCTTGGAGATATTGACTTGTTTACAAACATCATCTGGTACCCAAGTTTTACAGAGGAGGGCCGTAATCGGATTAATTATTCCATTGATGTTTCCTACGATATGCCGTTGGATTTTTACATCAAAACGGGGCTAACAGTAAACTACGATAATCAACCCGTAGCAGGTGCTTCAGAAACGGATTACGTTTTTACAGGAGGGATCGGCTGGGAGTTTTGATCGGGTATAGATGCTTTTAATCAATGGTTTAATTTGAATTATTATTTGATTTAAAAAGTATCTTTGCTGCTTTCGTTAGAGCGTTTAATAGCGCTTAAAGATGATCCAATTAATCAGTGTAAAACCTTAATATGATTCAAATGAAAAAATTAATTCTTTCAGCATTAGTGTTCCTTTTTGCAGCTACTACTTTTGCGCAAGAGGGTGAGCTTGATACCAAGTGGACCAACTACATGGTGGAAACAGAACGTCGAATGATTTTTGATGAAGCGATGGATTTGGAGTCTCCTAAAAAAGAAGCTTTTTGGAAGATTTACGACGAGTATGAGAAAGAATTGGAAGGCTTTCGTACTAGCTACATGACTGACTTGAAAAAGTATGCTGAAGAGTATGCTACTATGACAGATGAGCAGGCCAATGAGCTGATAGCTTCAAGTTTCAAGCGTAAAATGGGCCGTATGAAACTGCAAAAGAAGTACCATGCGCAGATTGTGAAAATGGTAGATGCAAAGACTGCAGCTCGATTTGTTCAATTGGATGATGCGATCAGTATGCTGCTCAGATTGAGTGTAATGGATGAGATTCCTTTTATAGGAGATTATTAATCTGTTGATGAAAAATATGGAAGCCGAAATGGAAACATTTCGGCTTTTTTTATGCAATTTCTCAAAGGATATATTTTCATAGCTTCACTTCCAACACTAAATAGTCCCAAGTATGCGTATAAAAAAGCCCAGAATTAAAGAACGTTTTTTGTTTTTACTGGAACGTCAATTCGTAAAGGGCGCCTATTATCAGCTGCTATTTGTGGCCGCCGCCATCGGGCTTATTTCGGTAATTGGAGGCTTGCTGGTAATGCCTGTGGGTGCCCCGACAGCCAGCTTCAATGAGGCTGTTTGGTGGGCTTTTCTTCGCCTTTCCGATCCCGGATATTTAGGGGATGACGAAGGTACGTGGCGCAGATTTGTTTCCACCATCGTCACGGTTTTGGGCTATGTGGTTTTTCTCGGCTCACTGGTGGCCATTATTACGACTTGGTTAAATCGCAAAATCAGAAACCTGGAACAAGGCCTTACTCCTGTTGCCGCAAATAATCACGTCATCATCCTTGGTTGGACCAACAGAACGATTCACATCGCCGCTGAGATTTTTCACTCGGTGGGTCGATTGAGACGCTTCTTGAAACTTCACGGAACACGGTCCTTGCGTTTGATTATACTTTCTTACGACGTGACACCTGACCACGTTCAGGAACTAAAAGATAACCCACTCATCGGCAATAGAGCACACGAGATCATCCTCCGCTCAGGGGTGGCCATAGATAGAGAGCACCTCAAAAGGGTAGATAGCCTCAACGCTGCCGCTATTATTATTCCGAGTCAGGCAAACGGTCAAAGAGAGTTTGTGACTCCTGATGTGGAGACCATCAAAGCGTTGCTTTCGCTTAATGCCGAATCGGAAAATGCCATGGGCAGAAAGCGTCCTTTCGTGGTGGCCGAAATACAGGATGAAAACAAAATTTCCGCCGCTTACCGGGCCTATTCAGGGCCGATTGAGGTGGTAGGAAGCAATACCATCATTAGCAGATTGCTGGCGCAGAATATTCGGCATCATGGTTTGTCAGAGATTTACAATGAACTTCTTTCGAGAAGCTTGAACAATAATCTTTTTGCAAAGGAATACGATGCATTAGCAGGGAAGACAATAGCCGAAGCGAAGAGTTATTTTCCTAAAGCAATTATTGCGGGTATTATTCGGATGGCTGAAGATGGCTATAAGCCAATGTTGAATCTTCGTGGAGACTACCTTTTGGAGAAGAATGACAGGCTGGTGATGTTGGCAAAGAATCAAGAAGCCATCGAAATGAGTAATAAACCCGGTCAGGTGATGAAAGTTGAGCCTGTGAGGGCTTTGCCCGTTGAAGATCAGAATCAAGTGACCAGGATTTTGATATTGGGCTGGAACCATCACATTCCTTCCTTGATCAAAGAATTTAGTACCTACGAAGACGAGCAGTACGAAATCGTTATGGCTTCATTGCGATCGGTGGAAAGTCGACAAAAAGATTTAGAACTTATAATGGAAACTGCTGATCGTGTTACAGTAAAGCACGTTGTGGTAGATTATGTAAAAGAGAATGAGCTGCGAACGGTAAACCCCGGTCAATTCGACAATATCCTATTGGTAAGTTCCGACCTTATTGAAGACGAGGAGGAGGCCGATGCACGAACCATAGTTGGGTATATTTTGCTGGAAGAGATTCTGGATAATGTTGAACGCAGGCCACAGGTGCTGCTTGAGTTGGCAGATCCCAACAACGAAAGCCTCATCAAGAGATTTAAGAGTGAGGTTATTATCGGACCGAAGATCTTGAGCCATCTTTTAGCAGCAATTGCATTGCGCAGAGAACTCCACAGTCTTTACAATGAATTGCTCACGGTAGGAGGGGCCGAAATTATCTTTAGGGAACCTTCTGAATACGGTTTGACCAAAGGCGAAATTACCTTTCGTGATTTGGAGGCTCTGGCAGAAGGATTCCACGAAACGGCTCTTGGAACTTACCGCATTGTCAATCGCGACGAAGGAACCATCGACTTGATCATGAATCCGGATCGAAATACCAGGCTTAAGATTAATGATACCGTGAGCTTAGTGGTGATTTCTACGGTTTATTAGATTTTCGTAGTTCGTTGCTCGTTTGAAAATAGCATTTACAATCTACGAATTTCGCACTACGCACTACGCACTACGCACTACGAATAACCACCTTTCCCGTATGCTCAGCCTTACCAAACCGTTTGATGGCCCAAGGCGTTTTCTCAAAAGGGTAGGGGCCGTCTATCTCGCATTTCAGTTTTCCATCGGCATGCAGCTGCTCTATTTCGGGAAGATCTTTGTTGGCTTTCACCGCGACCATCAAAAGCTTCTTTTTGGCGATCAGCTTGATCAATCCACTTAGCAAGAGCATCGCAATGAGTTTGCCTGATTGGCCGCCGATGGATACATATCTCCCTTTTGGCTTGAGCGCTCTCAAGTGCGCCAAAGGCCATCGTGAAGTGCGGCAATCCAAGATGAGGTCGAATTTCTCTCCACTGCAAGTAAAGTCTTCTTTCCGGTAATCGATGACTTTTTTACAACCCATCTCAATCATCCGATCCCGTTTTTGACCGGAGTCTACCCCCGTGATTTCTGCTTCGTATGTTTTGGCGATTTGTATGCCGAGCATGCCCACGCCGCCGCCGCCTCCATTGATTAAAACCTTTTCTCCTTTTTTAATTTGCCCCAAATCTTTCAATCCCTGCATGGCCAAGGCCGAGGCATGAGGCAAGGCCACTCCTTCCGTAAAGGAGAGTTCATCGGGCATTTTTCGAAGGGCCTTTTCATTGAGCGACATGTATTCGGCCAAGCTTCCAAACCCATGATCGGAAGTGTCGCCGTAAACCCTATCACCGATCTGAAGGTTTTTCACATCCGCACCGACCTTCTCAACGATACCCGCTACCTCCATCCCAGGGTGACGCATCTTTTTTCTCGGTTTAAATAGCCCAAAGAAAAGACGATAGGCAAACGGAGTACCTGAAGTTAAAGCCCAATCGTAATCATTGATGGAAGAGGCTTTTACTTTCAAAAGCACCTCGTTGGCCGAGGGCTCAGGGATTTCAACCGTCTGAATTTGGAGCACTTCTTCAGGGTCTCCGTAGTGTTCGAGGTAGAAGGTTTTCATCTTAACCATAATTCAAAGATGAGATACCTTGAAATGAAAGTGAACCAAAAAATGTTGAATGGCTGAAGTGAGTGGATAAGTGGTTTTTTCCTCATATTGCAGCTTTCAAACACCAACAGTCATCGAAGAAATCCTAGACATTGACGATCACCCTCTCCGCAAATCTTCCCGAAGATTGGGCTATTCATTTGGCAATATCCAACGAATCGTTTCAGGTGTCTTCTTGTTCTTTTCCCTTCTTCTGATCTTGGTTTTTCCCATTCTCGGAGTGCCGCTTTCGCTGTTTTTCGGTTTTGCTTTGACGAGTTCTTACGGTTTTCAAATAGAGGCTGGCAGAGGTCGATGTCGGGAATACACTAAAGCCTTCGGGATTAAAAGGGGAGCGTGGAAGAATTTGACCGACTTTCCTTTTGTGGCCGTTTTAAAGTCACAAAAAGGCTACACCACTGCCAGTATGTCCAACCGCACCGTGACTACAACCGACCCCGTTTTTGAAGTTTTTCTCTTGAGCGAAACGCACCGCACAAAGGCACAAGTGGCAGAGTTCAAGGATCAGGATACGGCGCTAACTTTCGCAAAAGAATTTGCTACTGTCATTGAGAAAAAATATGCTCGCTACAGCCCTCAATTAAGCGCCAAGTCAAGGAGAAGGCGATGAATACATAACGCGACTTCGAGGATTACGCCTTCACCCTTTTCAAAGCTTCTCTTTTACTCAAGTTGCTAAGCTCGTTTTTCTCAACAAAGTCCACCACCCAATCCGGATTCACTTTCCCATATTCTCTCAGAGCCCATCCAATGGCTTTATTGATAAAGAACTCTTTGGTGCCAAGAAGCTTGTGAATATTGTCCGCCAGCAATTCCGTGTCCACCTGATCTTTGTACTTCAACTGAAATATCAATGTGGTTCTCTGAAGCCAAATATTGCCGGAATCCAGCCATGCTTTGATCCGTTGATCTCGCTCATCTGGAAATTTTTGGAAGTAGTTTCCCACCAAAGTTGCCGCAATATAATCTACCGTATCCCACCATGATTTAGTGGTAATCATCCATTCGAAAAGTTCAATGTCTTCCTTTTCCGATTCTCGCAGGTATTTGGCGGCCAGCTCTTGTGCGGCGTATTGGTATTCCCGTTCGGGCTTTCGCCAAAGGGCTTTCACCACTTGAGCTAAATCATCTTTATGGGGTTTGTCCTTACGGAGAAAGGGTTTCAAGATCTCCTTTCTTGCATTTGATTTCAGCCCGAGAAATAAAAACTGATCCCGCATATAGGCAGCCTGACCTCTCGCAATTTCTCGATTTGATGCACTGCTAAATGCCTCCTCTAGTCGTTGGATGAACGCTTGATTTTCCATGTTTTAGTTCTGATTTAAAGATAGCGTCATTTTGATATGAACCTTTCCCACTCTTTTTAACTTATCTTCATGTTCGTTCAAAACAAATAGCATATGAACTCCGAAAGAAGAAGTTTCCTCCGCGATTTAACTTTAGGACTGGGAACCGTTGTCGTCGCTCCATTTATTGGTTCTGCTCAAACGGTCAGAAACAGTATCGCCTACCGCTTGAATCTCGATCCCGTGATCGATATCAAGCCACTCGGATTTCAATGGAAAACGTATGACCCCTTTCTTTTCTGTGCGCATCATGAAGACGATTACCCGAAAGGGAATGGAATGATGGGCCCGGTGGGATCGCTCGATGGACGAGACTTAGGAGACGACTTTATCATTAAGGACGGCTATCGCATGTACCACGGTAAGCAGGTGCCCGGTTTTCCGGGACATCCTCACCGCGGTTTTGAAACGGTAACTATTGTGCGAAAAGGAGTCGTGGATCATGCTGACTCACTCGGAGCGGCAGGTCGTTACGGCTATGGCGATACCCAATGGATGACAGCAGGAGCCGGAGTGCAGCATTCTGAGATGTTCCCTCTTATTCATCAAAACAAACAGAATCCCTTGGAGCTATTTCAAGTATGGCTCAATCTGCCTCGGAAAAACAAAATGGTCGATCCCTACTTTAAAATGCTGTGGGCAGAGGATATTCCAAGGTATACCGAGACCGATGGGGAAGGTGATAGAACTGACGTAGAGGTGATCGCGGGTAGCTTGGGAAATCATAAAGCCCCTGCACCACCGCCTGATTCGTGGGCCGCCGATCCTACTAATGAAGTAGGCATTTGGAACATTAACTTAGAACCAAATGCTTCTCTCACCCTGCCTCGTGCCTCGAAAGGAGTAAACCGAACTATCTATTACTACGAAGGAGACTCGCTACAAATTGCGGGAAACCGAATACCCAATTACCACATGGCACGTGTTCATGCTGACCGTATGATTCATTTGGAAAATGGAAATGACAAAGGGAAAATTCTGGTGCTTCAAGGAATGCCGATCAATGAGCCCGTTAGTCAATATGGACCATTTGTGATGAATACCAAAGACGAGATCAAGCAGGCCTTTGAAGATTACCACAAAACTCAATTCGGCGGTTGGCCATGGCCAAGGCGAGATATGGTGCATGATGGATCATTGGGCCGTTTTGCCAAACACGCAGATGGGCTGAAAGAGGTGAAAGGATAATTGCCACCTTTTTATTCTAGCGGTCGAAATCTGAAGATGTAATACGGCGCGCTCTCTCTCATTCGTTCTTGCGACTGCATCATCTGATTGGGAATTTCACTATCGATGAGGTAGAAATAACCGTCGCCACCCAATGAAAGCCCATCGGCCCATTGAACCCGATCGTCCTTGATCAAGGTTTTTCCATTCCCGGAAGGGGTTACTACATACACTCCTTGATTTTCGACATCGGTGATGTAGACATTGCCTTGATCGTCTGTGCGAATTCCGTCGCTCAATGGCTTGTCGGAAACTCTTTCAATTGCTGCTGCTAGTTCACCCTCACTTTTGGAAAAGTCTACCGCCACTACCGTGGGAATTCGGTAAAGTCCCGAACTACCCATCGGCGCCCAGTAAATGTAGTTTCCGTCGCGGCTAAAGTCAATGCCGTCAATACCGGTCAGCAGATCCGCCACACCTCCGAAGAAGCGCATTTTCTTGATCGGCGTCACAGGGACATAGCCTTCATGCCGCATGCTCTCATGGCCTTCCAGTAAGTTTTTACTTTCACCTGTTTCCGTGTGATAAATGACCAGACTTGGCTTTTTGCCAAAGAAGCTGACATTGGCTACCGCCACATGTTTCCCGTCTGGAGATACGCTGAGGTCGTTGAAGAAACTGAGTTTTTTCCCGACGGAATCGGGAAAGGTGTAGTCCAAGACATATTGGTCGGTGCTTAGATCGATCGCGAGCAATCGTGCCCCTTCAAAACCGTGATTTCCGTGATCGATAATCCAAAGGCGATTGAAATGATCCGTAAAGAGTCCCAGCGGAGTCAATAGTCTTTCTTGCAATTTGGAAGATGGATAAGGGCGGGCTTTCCCGTCGATGATTTCCATTAGCTTGAAGGTATCCGGTCGACTCTCGGGGTGCACGGTAAAGAAGAGGCGTGCTGTGCTGTCTTTTGTCGCGGCCACATTTCCCAAAGGCCAAGTTGATGCAAAGACCTCTTCCAACTGATTGGCTGTGTAGATTGGATCGGTAGAAATATCGGGATACTCTTCGCCACCTCCGTATAGGAAGTAGCCTGTGATGGCCAAAACCAAAAGGAATAGTGTAATGGTGATAAGGGTATTTCTAAGGAACTTCATTTCGATTAGGTATTCATTTCTTATCCTGAAGGATAGCAATTTCGGATTATTTTGAGAATGAATATTTCGAAGATGGACTGAAACGACATAGATTATCTCAAATACCTATTTTCACCTCATGGACAACTACCAAAACATTAACCGCCAGTCTTGGAACGACCGTGTCGACTCCCATCTCAAAAGTGACTTCTACGATGTAGAAGGATTTTTAAAAGGCCAGACTTCTTTGAAGGAAATTGAGTTGCCCTTACTGGGTGATGTAAGCGGTAAATCCATTCTCCACCTACAGTGCCATTTTGGACAGGATACGCTTTCGCTGGCGCGAATGGGAGCCAAGTGCACGGGAATCGACCTTTCCGATAAGGCCATTGCTTCCGCGAAAGAAATCAACGACAAACTCGATCTCGATACTAGGTTTATCGCTTGTGATGTTTATGACACACCGAATCATGTCGATGAGAAATTCGATATCGTTTACACCAGTTATGGTACGATCGGCTGGTTGCCCGACATCAGCCGTTGGGCCGAGGTGATTGCTCATTTTTTAAAGCCGGGAGGCAAGCTCGTTTTTGTGGAGTTTCATCCGGTAGTATGGATGTTCGACGATGATTTCACGGAAGTGAAATACCCGTACAACAATGCCGATCCGATAGTGGAAGAGGAGAGCGGCACCTACGCCGATCGGGATGCCAAGATCAAACCGAAATCCGTGTCTTGGAATCACGGCCTCGGTGAAGTCATTTCGGCATTACTAAAAGTCGGCCTGCAAATAGAGTCTTTCAAGGAGTACGATTATTCACCTTACGACTGCTTCAATGGTACGGTGGAATTTGAGCCGGGAAAGTTTCAAATCGAGAAGTTGGGCGATAAGATACCGATGGTGTATTCGGTGGTGGCCTTGCAGCGCTGAGAATGTTTCTTCTTCCGCTAATTTAATGCACCTTTCGCTGAGATATATTTTTTTAATTTCAAGGTAACACCTAACTGCTGCCTTCGCACTGATCATTCTCCCCCGAGCTGTAGCGAGCTCAGTGTACTCATCTTTTAGACCTTAACTCGCAAAATACTTCTCTGTGTCCTCTGTGCAACAAACCTCCGCGCCCAATCGATCTACGCACTACTCAATACGCCTAAACCCTATTTACCAAACGAACTTCTCCGTAGCCATCTCTTGACCATTCGACAACCGCAACAAATAAGCTCCATTAGCCAAATCTGGATAAATGGTTCCAAATCCATTTCCACCGTTTTCGAGAGATTCTACGTGCACTCGTTTTCCGAGTAGATCGAAAACTTCAACGGTCACAAAAGGAGCGGTAGCGTGGTAGATGACGTTGAGTCCTTCCTGGGCGTGATAGACCTGATCGAGTGCAAAATCGCCGTTTGAAAGCACTTCGACCGCCTGCGGTTCGCTCAAGGTAGAGGTTCCGTCGAAATCGGTTTGGCGCAGGCGGTAGTATGATATTCCCGTATATGGTCTTTGGTCGGTGAGGGAGTAGGAGAGTTCGGTGTGGGAATCGCCTGCACCTTCAATGGTTCCTACCTGCTCCCAAAAAATTCCGTCTTTGGATCGCTCGATGGAAAAGAAATCGTTGTTGATTTCGGTGGCGGTAATCCAATCGGTGATGACTTGTTGCCCTTTCGCTTCCGCTTGAAAGGAGAGGAGGGTGATGGGGAGGACGTTTGAATTCCCCACCTCAGGACCCGAAAGAACAAACTCTCCATAATCACTTCCAACGGCTACCCCAACGGCCTGATCCAATTCTATTTCAGTACCATTGTCAGCTGATGGAATTTCATCCCACGAGAATCCATTCCATCTCGAAATACGGATGAATTCGGGTGCACCAACTACATTGCAATATTCGGGATCAGAGTTGGTAAATCGCACGCCAAATATGGGGTCAGCAGTGCCCGCTACTTGTTCAAACCTCCAGTAGTCGCAGTTACCAATTTCTTGGAAATCGTTAATATTATTTGATTCTCCGTCGTAGTACAGCCCTGCGTTCGGATGCTCTTCGGCATAATATCGCGCTGAAAAACCACTGGTTCCGGTCAGTCCAAACATGACAAGTGGTTGGTAAAAGCTACCCCCATCAGCGTGCGTATCGCCTATAGGGAAGTCAAAATCGGCTGAACCAAACTTCACCACGGTACCGTCTACAAAACTGGCATTACTCATTCCAATCGCTGTAGCTGAAGTTGAGAATTCTACATCCGCGGGATTCGAAGCCAGATCATCAATTTCATAAATACCGTCAATAAATCGAGCTTCTCGATTTACGTTTAAAGAAAACTCTGTAAAGAAGTCACCTGCTGGTTTATTGATTTCAAATTCGTTTACCGATAAGGCATTTCCATCGCCGATTCCTAGCTGATCACCATTTCCCGACAGGACTAGTTGCCCGCGGCCCGCAACTGTTGATGATGTGAAATCCAAAGAGCCTTCTACTGTGAGATCACCCTTGACTTCTATTCCCGTTCCTTCATTACTTCCACCTGTATCGTTATTAGTGAGCGTAGAGCCCGCTTGAATAATCAATTCTCCATTAACCAAAATCGGATCAGTATTCAGGTTATTGGTTATCATCGTATATCCTCCTGTTCCACTTCCTCCAATGTTTAAGTTTCCATAAATGACCGGGCGACTGGAAGAACCTTGAAAGAAATACAAGTTAGATCCGGGAGTATAGTTTCCGCCAACATTATTTTCAAAAGTGAGGTTGGGATAATACATGTCAGTAGAGGCAACAGAAACTTCGTTCACCGCTTCTCTTCTGTATATCCAGTTAGCCGTAGCCGGGATGTTTACGATACCCGTCTCGTAATTGTCTCTATATCGACTTACCGATGAGGTGTTGGTTTTGATGATGGTAGCACCTGGCGCAATTTCCCAAGTGGCGTCGGTATTAAATTCAATTCCATCAGGCGAAGAAGCTTGATCGAAATAAGTGCCGTTGATAGTGAAATCTGCCCCACTCACCTCTCCATTATTGATGAAGAGTTCACCTCCCTCGCCGATTGCTAAAACACCATTCGAATTCACATCTAACTCATCAATGGTGATGGCAACATTGTCTAGAAAGATTGAGTCTCCACTCAAGATATTCACTTTCGAAGAACCACTTTCAGTAGGGTATTGGCAGGCCGCCACATAACTTCCAAACTCCGTATCGCTCATCTGCCAATTGGCGACATTGGTCCAATCACCACTGCCGTTTGAACGATAGAAAGCACGGGTTTCGTAAGTGTACTGGGCAGCGTTGCTAGACCTCGTACAGTCGGGAGTGCCATCTGCTGTGATGTCTACATAAAATTGGTAATCGAGTAAGCTTGCGGTGTTTCCGGTAATGGTAATCGATGAAGTCCCTGAGCCAGTGACGATCAAACCATTCACACCATTTAACGAGCTGACCAATTCCCATGTATCCGTGCCAGGCTCATTGTAACGCCACACGTAAGGGTTAGTGGGATTAAATATTGGGTCTGCCGTTGCGGTCACGCTAAACGTCAATGCGGAGCAATCAACATCCAATGGCTGCGTACTAATGGTAACATCAGACCCATTTGGGACGAAAGGTGCGATACCTAGATCGTCGCACACTTCGTTTGCTCCGATAGTCCAGTCGGCTGCCATATAGGTGGTCGAGGGAGAGGTAACACTGCCGTTTCTGGACTGACTAAAACCAGGCTGAGAGCCACCGCTTCCGCCAGCATCGGGATGGTTTGGGTTGGGTGCGTAATCTAGGTCTGCATTGTTTTTTCTAAGGTAGATTCTGTCATCGCCGTTAAAACCGGGGGCTAAGGGAAGATCTTGATCCGGACTAAAATTTGAACAGGTGGATGAACTTGATCCTAAGCGTAAGATATACGTATCACCACTCGCTAAATTCCCCGTCATCGGGTAATCACTATCGGTAGAGGTTCCGGTGCGTATTCGAATCACATAATTATCAGTTGCCAGATTTACAGTAGCATTGGTCCCATTGAAGATCTCAACGTAACTCAGGCTTCCTGAATTCGCGTCATACACTTCACTTATAAAGAGGTCGCTCGCAAAGGAGCCACCGCCACCTGAGGCACCGCAGTCTCCATCATCCACGAGTAAAGTGAAATTTTGACCTGATTGAGTTTCGCATCCCGCGACCGTAACTCCGATACTCCCTGAGGTAGCGTTCTCTGGAATTTCTGCAATGATGGTGTTGTCGTCTATAACAGTAATTGATGTGGCATTGATACCGCTAAGCGAGGCGGCTGTGGCACCAGTGAATCCGCTACCCGAAATGGTGACTAGGGTTCCTGCCGGGCCTGAAGTTGGAAGGATTGATGTAATTGCATGAGTTGGCGTGCAGGAAGGGGCAATTCCGCATATTTTTACATTGTCAATAATACCATAATCTCCGCCTCCATTCTGTTCAGCACCAATAACAATAGATGCCGTTAATGTTCCAGGAGATAGATTAACAGTAACCGTTCCGCTTGCAGAAGTATTACTCGTTCCATCCACTAATTGGACTTCGCCGATGCTTAGTCCATCTTCGAATACTTCATAAAAAAGATCGTCACCTCCGTCAAATTCAAATACTTTATAGTCAAAACTTATGGTGGCGGCGGTATAGCCCGCTATATTTTGATTGCTGAAAGTCAATTCGTGACGAAAACTTCCTCCTCCGTTTCCATTATTCAAATCCTGCATTGCCCAGAGATTCGTGCCATCTGTTGCATTTAACCCAAGAAAAGGAGAGCCCTCAATGTCCCAGACATCTCCCGATACATTATAAGGCACAGGTGAGGCTGTATAGCTCCACGAATCCCCTACTTCAAAACTTTGAATCGCAATACATATTGGCCCATTATCCGTTGTGCAGTCCGTTTGAGGAGCGGCAGGACTGGTTTTATAATCAATGGTTGATCCTGAGTTGGAATAGGACCAAATCTTAAAGAAATATTGGGTATTGGGATCTAGGCCGCTGATTGAGGCCGATTCTATTCCTTGATTTACCGTTGTTGAATTTGGACCGTTTGAATCAGAAAGATCAGTGGGATTTGAGATGGCTGCATAGCTCACATCCGACCATTTGATAAGGTAGCCATCTGGTAGATCAGTTCCTATGGCATCCGTCCAGGTAAGGTCAATCTGATCATCAGAGAAGGTGGTGCAAGAAAAGAGGGTGGGGTGGTTGGTCGGTTCGGGGTTGCTCGAGCCACTAAAAACAGATAGTTCCAAATCGTCAATAATCAAGTGTCCAGGGTTATCATCGCTGAGGATTCGTACCTGCAGATTACTACTTCCGTTATTAATAGAATACGAATACTGTTGATAAGACTGACCTGAATATGCCTGAGTAGCTACAGTAGAAAAAGTGACACCATCAGTTGAAGTTTGAATTTCAAAAGTCCCTCCACCAGAATTCAACTCACGGTACCAAAAAATGATATCACCAATTCCATTTTGAGCAGGAGAGGTGAGGTATGAGTTTGGAATGTCGTCATTAATTCGAGCAGCCGCTGTACCAGTCCTGGAGTTTCCAGAAGACTCTCTGAAAACATTCCTAACCTCCCAACTACCGCTAGAGAGACTCACATTTCCTGTTGTATACGAGCCTGGGAGTCCAGTTTCAAAACCTTCTGATATTTGTGACTGTCCAATCTCAGCAAAAATCAAAAAGATGAATAGAAAGAAAAACCTCTCGACGGAAGTTAATGACGAAATAAGCATTTACAATCGGTTAAGTACTATCCAACGAAGATACCCATTTTAACCCTGACCGCTAAGGCCTTAACATTACCGTATTGTAAACGATTCGTTCATTTTTATAAACAGTATCCCAAAGAAACATGGGAAATCAGGAGCCTTAAGCTTTCTGCCTGAAGCCTGCAGCATACTGCCTGTAGCCTACAGCACAAAGCCTGAAGCCCGCTACCCACAAACCCACCTCCAACACCTATCCTCAAGTATACTTATCCCATACCTATCCCATACCTATCCCTAACCAACTCCTATTCATTTCCTTTTTTGGTCTCAAATCATCCCGTTCGGGTCATAATTGGACAATTGCAGACAATCTTTCCCAATTATTCTGTCAAATCACTATTCCGGATAGATTGTGAAATTTTAATTACGACCATCGACCATCGACCATCGACCTCGCCCCAAATCTCCCTTATCTCATGACGATTTGCTTGCAGCTGGCAGCCAAGTCCCAATTTACCAAACAACCTTTTCACGCCTCATTCTCCACCGAGCTTTAGCGAGCTCAGTGCCCTCGTCTTTCAGGCTTTGCTTGTCAAGACCTCTCCGCGTCCTCGGTGTAAGAAAATTCAGCACGCCCAATCGAGCTACGAGCTACGAATTGCGCCCTTCGAACTACTACCAAACAAACTTCTCAGTATCCATTTCACTCCCGTGTGAGAGTTTCAGTACATAAGCTCCGCGTGCCAAGTCGGGATGAATCGTAGCGAATCCGTTTCCATAATTCTCTAGGAGTTCACCATGGATGCGCTTTCCGAGTAGATCATAGATCTCTACTACTACATAAGGCGCCGTTGATCGGTAAACTAAGTTGAGACCGTCCTGCCCACGGTAAACTTTGTCCAGACCGAAGTCGCTTCCTTGAAGAATCTCGACTGCTCTAATCTCGCTTACGGTGGTCGTTCCGTCAAAATCAGTTTGACGCAATCGATAGTAGGAAATACCCGAATAAGGGGCGTCGTCTACAAAAGCATAAGCCAACTCCGTATTCGAATCACCGGCACCTTCTACCGTTCCCACTTCTTCCCAAGAACTACCGTCCTTGGATCGTTCTACGGTAAAGAAGTCATTGTTGATCTCGGAAGCAGTGATCCAGTTGGTATGAACCAAATCGTCCTTGACTTCGGCTTGGAAGGAAAGGAGGGTGATGGGGAGGACATTTGTTGTATTTGATGTAGCAATTGTAAATGGACTAAACGAAGAGATTGTTCCAGAGGTCACAGCTCCTACGGTGTATGGAATAGGAGCGATACCGGAACCACCTACATCCTCCCACTCGCTTCCATTCCATCGTGCTACTCTCAAGTCAGCTGGATCCTGAATATCATAACACGTTGTAGAATCTTTCCATTGAAGCTGCAATTGAGCGTCGATTGCAGGGCCAAAACGATTGACCTCCCAATAATTACAAGTCGAAGCCGAGACTAATCCCGGACCTAATGGTGGAGGATTACTTGGGAAGCTGGTTCCAGGCAAATAGTTTTGGTGTATGTATTCAATACTGAATTCAAGTGCCGCATTGGTTGATGATGCGATTATACCCGCAGGGCTCCAAACGGATACGGTATCACCAGGGCTAACGACCTCAAAATATCCAACTGGGAAAATACCTACAGTGCTGGCAAAACCATCTTTTCGAACCACTCCATTAACATAAGAATTGAGTGCTCCACCACTAGGTAAGACATTGCTTCCAAAAATTACTTCTTCGCCTCCTAGCGGGTGGATAATACCTCCTAGGAAATCGGCATTGCCATTGATGCGGATATCACTTACCAGTTGCACGCCTTCCGCCAATTCTGAAGTATTTTGAATCACGATATCGTCAAAAACTTCTTCTCCCACACTTGAAATGGTTTGAACTTCAGAACCTACAAAATGAACCGTGCCCGTTTCGGTAACTGCACTTTCTCCCGCGAGATTGTTCCAATTTCCACCGAGGAATAACTCCTGACCATTGATGTTGAGGTTTCCGTTGCTTTCAATCTTCAGCTCATCCAGAACAGTTACGTCTTCTTGAAGCGTTTTCACCCCTGTATTAGCAAAAGTCAATTTAAAGAATACCTCTGAAGCTACTCCTCCAAAAGTATTAATGGTCTGGCTTTCAGTTCCGTTGAAAATAACCTCTTGCCCAGTTGGGTTAAATGCACTCGTTGCGCCTGATCGATTCCAATCTCCACCTATTTCGAATGTCCCTGAGTTCGTCGTGAGCGTAAACTGACTTCCCGTAATGGTTAGATCGTTCCTCAGTGAACGCGGGCTATTTAGTGTTAGGTCAGTACTCGCATCCCCCGAGCTTTCTACGTTGTATGGAATTCCTGGATTTCCTGAGGCAATGTCTCCATTATCCCAAGTTACATCATCTGCATCGACAACATAGCTGAAACCGTTTGCGAAACGAAGTAATGATGAATTTCCGTAATAACAAGAATTGAGGATGGCGTACCCACCTCCGGCTACCTCAAGTATTCCGTCGATCTTGGTTGGATTGCCTGTACCAAAATCAAAGCCTCCGTTTCCAATTCTGACTAGTACATCTTCCTCAAAAAGTAGTTTTGTGTTATTTTGGGAAACCACTTGCTTCGTTCTAAATCCAGGGTCAGTTCCACCTGTACCAATAGCTTGAAAAACGCTACTCGGAGATCCCGTTACACGACAAGTGTCAACTCCATCCACAATGATTTGCGCATCAAAAGCACCAGCACCTGCTACATTCTCAGCTGCCGAAAGTGTGTTGTTTCCTAAATCCAATGTGGAATTCACCATGCGAAGATCGCCGTTGAAGGTGCGATCGTCATTCAATGCTACCGATATCGATCCTGAAGCTCCGTTCAGGAATAACTCGTCAACAGCATCGACATCTGATGAGAACTCAAACGAGCTGGTCATGGTGCCGGTATATTCAATATCGTATTGATCTGATCCAACTACCAATGGCTCTTTGTCAATCGTGGATGAGGTAGCTTCACGAAGGATTTTAGAATTATCCTCCATGATAAGGTTGGCATTACTTGTCGTAAAATCGAAGGCACCTTCAGTAAGCCTTAATCTATTATTAATGGTCAGGTTATCTGTTACACTCACGGTACCGCCTGTGAAGTTTACCGCAAGAAAATCAAATGTAAGGACACCGGAAATGGAGCTAGTTGAAGAGGCTCCATTAATCATAATCACCTCTCTATCATTGGGGTTAAACGTTCCTGATAGCAGAGAGAAATTTTCTTTTACAAATAGGTCTCCTCCGAAGTTATTACCCAAAATAAGATTTCCCGTTCCGGTAGTACCGATTTCGACATTCCCTCCTATTGTAAGGTTTCCGGTTCCCCCGTTGTTACCGATGTTAAGCGTACCGCCTTCAGATATTTGCAGATGTCTCGCTGTTTCATGGGGCGTATTTATGTTCATACTTAGGTTTGTTCCTCTTACCTCAACATCATTGGGAAAACCCTGTCCGGAAGTAGCATTCCATTCACTTCCTTTTGTATAATTTGGTGTGGCAACGTAGCGTAAACGGGATGAAATAGGGGTGTAGACCGGAGGATTGGTTTCAATAAAACCACCATTGGCAATTTCTAAAACTCCTGATACAGTTGTTATATCTGGTGTTCCACAGTTAAGACCTGACTCTAGTCGCACCGTTAAAGGATTTTCCAATTGAAGACTACCGCCATTTACTGATAGCACCTCTTTCGTTCCATTTTGAATAAGGACTCTACTATCCACTGATGGATTGGTAGATAGAATGGTGCAAAGCCCGTCATTGACCCGAAGATTTGTGCCGGCAGCCCCTCCATTTGATCCATTAATAGCCAGAGTATGATCTTGGATATCGATTATTGATCCCGAAATCATGTCGAGAATATTTGAGTTTATTCCGGTTAGGCTGAGTCCATCTTGAAGTCTTATTCCACCAGTAGGGTCTGCATTGATAGTGGTCATGCTGGAAAATACTTCGCCTCCAGGGCAAGTAATGTCTTGGAAACCGGTACCGTTGAATAAAACCCTCGAAATTCCTTCGGAAAATCCACTTTGATTGTAATTGGTCCAGTTTCCTCCGAGTGTCAGAATACCTGAACCCATGGCTAATGTTCCTTCAGCAATGGTGACGTCTCCCTTCACGGTAATTCCTGAGCTTGTGGGGATATTCACATTCGGAGGATTTGGCCCGCCGCTCACCACGAGTTCATTTATTTCGGCAAATACTTGGGCTGTAGATGTACTTCCTTGTAATGATTGAGTGCTCTGCTCTCCGACGAAACGAAGTGTTCCTGTTAGGTTGTAGTTTGACACGCCACCTTTCACAAAAGCATTACCTCCAACGATTATTTCAATTCCATTATCGGTAAATACCCCACTTGAAGTCATTTCGTTGTCCCAACTGTTCTTGATCTCTAGCTGCGAAAATCCACCGATGAGATTTATGTCGTTTGAAGTATTAGCTGTGAAATTGAGGCAACGAACGTCCGTCCATGAATTTACTGACGCATCGATTGTGCTGACCATTGACAAAGTCAATTCATCGTAAGCAGATTGATCAAATGTAGCAGGCGACTGGAAAATGAAGTGGTGTTCAACCCTGAGCTCGGCACCTGCCTCGGAACCTAGTGAGGCAGACTCGGCAATTGCAATTCCTCTTGTCTCTACCAACCCGTCGCATGATTTCAGTCCCAAGCCTCTCACAACGACATCTCCATAATTGATGCCGCTGATCTCTTGGGCTCCTGCTCGTTGATAATCGACTACCGAAGCATCAGCCAAATTAAAGATAGCAGATGTGTTGGCGAAAGTTCCACCTGTACCTGCGAAGCCAAACTCATTTTCAACATTAACCTCTGAACCATTGCTCATGGTAACGGAATTGTAGTCTCCCGGAATGGAGAAGCCATTGTCGTTGAGTATTCCGTTTATCGTGATGTTGGGATTGGTCGAACCTGTTGAATTGATCGTTTTATCAGAGGTTAAATCAACTATAGCACCTGAAGCAATTTCTAAATCATTGTTATTAAGGCTCAGAATTCCTGTTCCACCTAACACAGCATCTCCCGTAATTCTGAAAGTACCGCATGCAGGTGAGGCGGACTGAGTGACGTTTCCACTTCCAGTAATGCCGTTTCTGAAGGTTTTTATGCCACTATTTTGCCAAGAGATGTTTGCATTAGCTTCAAAAATTCCATTTACGGTGGTGGCCGTTCCTGCACCTACTGTACCTACATTTTGCGAGAGCCTAAAAATCGGAATTTCAGCTAGTGTGGCATTGGGAAAATAATCTTGGTTGCCTGTTGCAAATGATCCGATGGCATTCCATTCAAAAACGGCATCGTTTTCATAGAATACCCGATCCAAGCTACCATCACCAGCCATTGCGTCAGATATTCCACCCACCGCATTAGAAATGCGGAGCACACCTCCTGACTGAACCAGTATCTCTGCTCCTCCATTATAAATGGGTTCATTGCCTCCGTCGAGTTCATAGATCCCACCACTTTCTACCACTATTTCCGCTGGCCCAGTGCCTGGATTCATCGTTATATCGCCACCTTCGTGAAGGAGTCTACCACCATTTTCAATAATTAAAAATTCGAAATCAATATCCGAACCTACATTTACGGTGTGGCTATTTCGGATAGTTATTTCCTGGGAAGCATCAGAGTCGGGCGCACATTGGGCATCGCTCCATCCTCCCAGACCCGTGGTGCTGGTTTCCCAAGTTCCACGATTGGTCCAATTTCCTGAGTTCTTGCTTCTAAAGAATAAGTTGGGCTGCGCACAGCTATTGGGTGTCACATCGAATGAGAAATCATCGATAAAAATGTGTCCTGTACTTGACAATGCAGAAACACGAATGATTAGTTCGTTAACACCAATAGTGACTGGAGTCGGAAGATTAAAATTGAAGGTTTTCCATTTCGAAGTGTTGCCTAAAAATGTATTATTTAAAACTGGTATAGCTGTGTTGTATAATGAGCCTCCATTCGTGCTATATTCTACAATGAAATTTGGTTGAGGAGAATCATCCCACCTGCGAACTTTAAAACCGAAAGAGTTTGCAGTTCCATCGGAAGAGTATGTTGCTGTCCATACAACACTAGAGTTGTTTTGTAAATTCCAACTCGTATTATCCAGGGCAGATGGAACTCCATCTTGATCAACAGTATTTCTTCTCCTTGCAGGCCCTCCGGTAAATTCCCAATCATTATCTAAGTAAGTGTGGTCATTGGAATAAGTATCTATGTTTCCACTGCTACCCGCATTCCATTTAGTAACATCATCAAAATCAATAATCACCGTATTCGGACTCAATACCGTTCCGATCAAAGGAATCTGCACGGAGGTAAGTCCAGGAGACGCCAGTGTTAAATTGCCTGAAAACGCTCCTTCCGTGGTTCCATTGAGTTGAACGTAGACTGTGGTTGCGGCAAGGTTACCTCCGGGTGGAGTGATACTCACGGAAGCGGTAAACGGTCCTCCGCTAGTCAATGAAACAGAAAATCCAGTGGGCGCTGTAATGGTTACATCCCCCGTTAGAGCGGTTCCCGAAATATCAAAGCTCTGCTCAGGGGAGGGCGTTGGTTCTATGGTAGTAAACTCATCAAAATCCGAAGTTTCTGTAAGTTCTCTCGGTTTAACTCGACCGGTTAATTCGAAAGTTCCGCTGATGGGTTCAGAGACCTCGTCGAGGGTTACATCAGTAGCAAGGAGGTTGGCAGCCGTGTTGGCGGTAGATCCAATATGACTCCAAACAGTTCCGTTCCATCGGTTTATTTTAATCAGGGACTCTGTTCCGTTTACATCTGAGGTCTCGTACCCAAGAGTAAGGTCGTATGAATAACTCCCGCCAGCCGAATTAGATCCTACCCAATATCTGGAGAGGTAATTTGTTTGTGCAGCGGGATTGTTGAGGTCAGGGTGATTTCCATCAACTGCTCGCAAACCAATATCACGAGGCGTACCTCCGTTGGAAAGATCGAGAAATACGGGTGCAAAACCATTTTCTCCAATTGGGTATCCGAAAATTCCAGACTCAGATGCTCCATAGACTCTAACCAACTCTCCTGTTCCATTAGTGTTTACATGAGAGCTAGCGGAAGGGGAGCCTAATATTGTTGCACCTGATTCCAATTCCAAGTCATTTGCACCCAACGATAGGAGGCCATCCGTGAAGAAGAGCCCACCTGCCAGCGCTCTACCGGCATGTAATGAGACTCCTGCTGCATTGTTTATTTCTAAAAAGGAAGGACCATTTGCCAAAGGAAATTCTCCGTTTGCTGTAGTTATTGCAGCAATGCCATCGTAAGACAGTCTTCCGTCGGGCTGATATAAAATGCTTCCTGATCCTGTGGTAGTTACGGCTCCTTGCGTTCGGTAGAAAAAAGCATCAGCATTGATGTTTATCGTGCTTCCGTTTTGAATGTTGATTCCAACCGGGTTGTTTACTCGGAAGCTCACCTCATTATTAACCGCGCCTGTAGAAGTAACTGTCTGAGAAGCCGTTCCGTCAAATTCAACCAAACCCGATCCGGAGCTGGTTTCAGTTAGAGTACCTCCCGTGTGCGAGTACTGCGCGGAGCATAAAATTCGGCCGGCGCCTGAGCCTGAGGCGAAATTGATCGTTCCGCCAGTCTGAGTATAATTTGTGCAATCTATAGTTCCGCTTGTACCAGCTCCAAGACCGAGCCCCCCCGTCCCCGTCGAGGTCATAGTAAAACTGTCTGTGGTTATGGTACTTCCTGTAAGGCTAACATTGGCTGATTGAGCCGGGCAATTCCATTCGAAAGAAGAAAAAGGCTGTTCTTCAGAACTCGAGGAGAAATCTACCCCGTTATTCGGATTGGTGAGGCCATTTATTAGACAGAGTGAGCCCGGGCTCCATGTAGCTGCGGGGATCTCTCCCAGGGAGGTTCTTACCGATCGCGTCATGTTGTGTTCGTATACACCTCCCGACTCAATGATCAGTATGGAAGCGAGCGAAAAATAATCGGCACCCCGACCTCCTGCATTTCTTATCGTTCCGAAAACTTGAACCAACGCTCCACCATTGTTTGCTGTGAAAACAGCATTATCTCCATGGGTAATCGTTACTCCCGCTGAAATAATGGTGTTTGACGAAGCACCAAAAATCCAGTTGTTACCGAAATCCGAAACAGTGGCGTCAGAAAGAATGGTCAAAGTGGCTGCGGTATTGCTATTCAGAAAAAAATCAATTTCCTCTGAAGTATTGCTTTGGTATGTTTGATCCGTCGTTCCGTTAAATTGAATTTGCCTGTTGTTGCAGTTGAATGCTCCTCCCGTTTTGTTAAAATCACCTGTAAGTTGAAGATCACCTCCTGAATTTGAGCTGAGACTAAAGTTGCCATCGATGATATTTAAGTCCCCGTTTACGATGAGTGGTGAGCCACCGCCATTGAAATCGTAGGTTCCCGAAGAATTAATATCACCATTGACAGTGAGTGTAAATCCGTTTTGAATTACCGTGCCTCCCGAGTTTATGGTGAGGTCATTGATGGAAACATTCCCTTGGATACTTAAAGTAGCTCCACTGTTCACGATGATTTCGGAGCTGGCCATGTTTCCCGAAATCTCGAGCGTTCCTTGAGATACTGTTGTTACACCCGTGTATGGATTGTCAGTATCTAATGTTAGAATATCCGTACCTGTTTTAGTTAAAGTTGACGAGCCAGTTAAGGTGCGAGGCTCTATTACATTGGATTGAATCTCGTATGGATTATGAGCCTTGATGAACGAAAAATCATTGAAGAAAATGTTTCGATTTCCGTTAGGATCAGGTTGAGCACCAATGTAAATATTGATATTGTCAATGTTTTGAGAACTCGAAATGGTGGTAGAGTAAGTGGAGCCATCACTTCTTCTGGTCATTAAAAAAGAATATTCTGTCCAACTTGTTCTGGTCAGAGTTACCAACATTGGGCTCGTACCAAATGCACCATCAGCTACCCCATTAGTGGTTGTGATAGTTGCAGAGCTTCCGTTATTTACATTGAAGACAGTTGCTCCTCCTGCTCTCAAATCAAACCCTTTGCTTCCACTTCCTGCATCCCAATTCATAGCCCAATAAAAGCTGTATTGGTCACCGATTTGCATTGAAACGTTCGTGCCGTTTTCACCAAAGAATCTAACGGCATTAACGAAAACTCCAGAATGACCAAATAATCCAAAGGCAGTTGATCCAATCCCTATTGTACCCATTCCATTTGCCGCCGGGTCCCCTATAAATGTTCCTGCTGTTCCTCCACCGGATGTGATGGACCAAGCATTGTATCCTGTACCGTTGTTTGAGCCATTCGTCCAGCTACCGCCGTAGTTGGTTGCATTATCAGAAAAACTGAATTGCCCTTGCACCTCAACGACCGCAAACAAAAGAAGTAACAATGATGTAGTTCGCAATAAAAATCTAAGCATCAACAATCGGTTTAAACAACTAGTTAACAGAGCCTCCTAAAATAGTGTAAAATCTACACTTTGTCAAAAAGCTAAAGCACGTTTTCGACGACTATTCGACCAAAGCATTTTTTCTCGATACGAAAGGTGTAGATGAACTCCATTCGCAAAGAAGACAATAGGACGAATAGTTTGCCCTTAAAGTAAAAACCGCAAAGCTTTATTATGGTTCGTGACGAGCCCTGATAGAGTGGAGTAAAAACAAAAAACGCCCCGTTTCCGGAGCGTTTTTTAAACTCAATCTCGTTTGGTTTTATTCCAAAATCTTCACTTGAATCTTTGCGCTCAAGGCTTCGCCATAAGATCTGTGCAAACCATCGGCAAATTGTAGAACAAGTGTGTGCACCCCCGGAGACAGGTTAAGGGTGTCACCCGTCTGACCACCACCGTAGTGAATGTGCGTATCATCAGCAGGAACGGCCTCGCCCATAGGAATAAAGTCGCCATCGATAATGATGTGGTGGTGTCCGTAGCCTTCCTTCACTTCACCGGCTGGCTCTACTGCGATGCCTTCTGCACCAAATTCAACGTAAACGGGAGATGCGACGGCATCACCATTTTTCATATTGGCAAAGAAAATTTTTGAGTCCGCAGGTACCGCCGGCATTTCAGGACCCGACATCTCATCACCATGATCGTGACCTGCGTGGTCATCCACCATGGTTTCTACTTCTACATTTTCTTCAGTGGTCTCGGTATTTCCTCCACAAGCGGTCAAAAGGCCAAAGGCAATTAAGGGAATAAACAGCTTTTTCATGTTCAAATTTTTCGTTTGCGTAAAGGTAATCATTGAATGACATTATAAATATCACATTCACCTCTTTGCGAACAAACTCTTGTAAAAAAATGGCCGCAGCCCAAAGTGGGCTGCGGCCATCATCACTAGTGATAACCGATGCTCGGTTAGCGCGCTACCATGATCTTGGTTATGGTTGTTTTAGATTGGCCGGTATACCGGCAGATGTAAACGCCATTGGGTAAACTAGAAGCGTCAAAGGTTAAACGGTAGCTTTGGTCTGCTTGGATTTCACCAGCGTAAAGTTGTGCTACTTGTCTTCCGTTCAAATCAAATACGGCGACTGTGGCATTGTCTGCAAAGTCTGATTTGACGGTTATTGTAGTATTGTCTGACACGGGGTTTGGAGCTGCCGTAATGCTCGCGTCCACCGCTGTAGAGAAAAATTGCCACGAACTAAATGGACCTGCAATAACCGGAGTTTGGGAACAACCGCAGCGCACTCTCCATTCATAATTCTGATTGATCTGGAGTACACTTCCGGGAATGGTAAATGCATCAGTATCACCCCCCACGATGGTAGAACCCAATAGGGAGGTAGCACCCGCCAAGCGCAATTGAACTTGGCACCCTACTTGTCCTAAGATAGATCCCCAGCCGATATTCACATTCGTAGCGTTGACCTGAGTCGTCAAGCTAGCTTCGTCCAGAGCAGGGAAGGGGATGGGACAGCAAGGCTCTTCACCTGTATCTCCGCCTACGCATTCTTCGCAAGTGTCTAAGAAGGCTGTTCCTCCAAAGTCGCCGTTGCAATCAGGTAGACAAGCTTCGAGTCCGGTGTTCCCTTCTACGCAGGTACCACAATTGTCAATAAAAGCGGTTCCACCAAAGTCGCCGTTGCAGTCTTGAACACAAGCCTCTAGTCCTGTCAATCCGCCAACGCAGTCATCACATTCATCTATAAAGGCCGTTCCGCCAAAATCGCCGTTGCAATCGGGTACGCACTCTTCAATGCCCGTAGTACCTCCTACGCAATCGTCGCAATTGTCGATAAAGGCTGTACCTCCAATAGTGTTGTTGCAGTCCACTTCTACGATGCACAAGCCGAATACTCCACCGATGGTGCTGTTTCTGTTCCAAGCTCTGAGGTATAGTGTTTGTCCGGCCAAGGCAGGATTGTCAAAAACATTCTGCTGAGGGGTATTCGCGCAAATTTGACTGCTAAAACTCCCACAAGTTCCTGTGTAAAGGCTGTAGCCAAAATTGCCCACAACATTTTGCCTTTGAATGGCAAACTTTCCATTGGCCGGAACTTCAAAAGTAAACCAGATGTCGTCTCCCTGATATTGGCCGCAGCTCGGGTCGGCTACACCCACTTCATCCGTAGCGTTGTATGATCCGAAAAAGTTATAGTTGCATTCCGATGGATTTACGTTGAGTCCAATAGCGTCTGCGCAATCGTCATTTGGCGAGAGCTCATCAGTTAGCAGGCACAATTCGAAGTCCGAGCCTTGGCGGTTATTGAATCGGAAAGCACGTATAAAGATTGTTTCGCCACCAAGACTCGGATCATCAAAAATAATTTCATCATCACCTTCGCACAATATTTCGGTAAAATCGCCGCAGCTACCCGTATAAAAAGCCAACTGTTGAGTTCCCGATGGTCTGTTCAATGTAAATTGTCCCATCGGTGGTGCCTGAAATGAGAACCAAATATCTCCTCCTTGGAAGAATCCGCAAGAAGGATTTGGCGCAATATCTTCGGATTCAGCCGTCGTAAACTGAGTGGAAAAGGCTTCGGATAAACAAGTATCGCTGAAAGCGATTTCCAATGCATTGGCGCAATTGTCGTTTGCGGGAGTATTAATGGCAGTGATGCAGATGTCATAAATCGACCCTTGATCATTGTTAAATCGAAAAGTTCGGAGATAAAGAGTCTCTCCCGCTAGGGTAGGGTCATTAAAATTCAGCGCTCCATTGTCGCAGACCAGTTCGGTAAAGCCACCACAACTGCCTTCATACAAAGACCAATACGAGTTGGTTGCATCAATTCTGAATTGCCCCGAAGCAGGTACCGTGAATGTAAACCAGGTGTCGCCTCCTTGGTAAAAACCACAAGAAGGATTTTCGGCTACGGACACATCCTCGGCCGTACTTAAGGTATGACTGAAAGTCTGGTAGTTGCAAGTTGTCTGAATAGGGAGAGTGATCGCATCGGCACAGTTATCATTGGGTTGGGGCGAGTATTCCCAAACGCAAAGCGAATAGTCACTGCCCTGTGAGCTATTGAAGCGATATGTTCGCAGATATACGGTTTGACCTGCGAGACCTGACTCTCGGTAATTGAATGATCCTGAGTTGCAGTCGATTTCAGTAAAGCTCCCGCATGATCCGGTGTACAATACATATTGAGTGCTGCTCGACTCGACTCTGAAATTTCCCGAAGCAGGAACTTCAAAACTAAACCAGCTATCGGTTCCTTGATAGAATCCGCAGGAAGGGTTAGCGGCGATACTTGCGTCTTCCGAGGTAGACTCCTTCGTAGAATAGTCTTGGGAAATACATTCAGTGCCCAATGCTAACGAAGTGGCGTTCGCACAATTGTCATTGGCGGGTGGATTGATTTCCCAGACACATAAAGAAAAGTCATTTCCTGATGCATTGTTAAATCGAAATGCTCTGATGTAAAGTGTTTCCCCACTTAGGTCAGGTCTTGCGAAGTTTACCGCTTTGCTTTCGCAGAGTATTTCGGTAAATGCACCGCAACTACCTTCATAAAGAGAATAGCTGTTTCCACTTAAGTCAATCCTAAAATTTCCTGAGGCCGGCACTTCGAAGGAAAACCAAACATCGCCTCCTTGGTAAAAACCGCAAGTTGGATTTTCAGCTATGGTCAGGTCTTCGGCAGTTGCCGAAATGGAGGTGTAATCTTCCGATATACACTCGGTGCCAACTGAAAGTGTGATGGCATCCGCACAATTGTCATTAAGTGGTTGAGAAAAAAGACTTGTGCTAAACAGAATCGCACAAAGCCCAAGAAACGTGCTTACTACTTTCATAATGGTTGTTCTTTGGTTATTAAATTGATTGAACCAAAGGTGCGGTATGCATTCGGGAGGGCTTTCACCCATATGGGTGATTTTGCTTTTTTAAGTATTAAGTACAAAGACATCAGTACGAAGAGTTGTGCGTAAGCTTGGATCACCGTAACCTTTAAATCCTAATACCACGTCTAATTGCAGAACTCGTCATAAATTTGATTGCGATTAAGCCCGGGACATAATACTTAATACGTACATTATTAGGTGTTAAGGTATCAGTATTAAGGGCTGTTAAGTAATGCATTTTTATCATCTTCAACACTTGAAACTATGTGAAGAGCAGGTCAAACTTGATAATGGAAGTCGATTCTCACTTAGATGCTTCTCAATCTTTCGGCTTACTAACTAATACTTTGTACTTAATGCTTTCCAGATCCCTTTAACGCAAAAACTCCAAGATTTTAAAAATGGCCTGCGTACGGTTCGAGACATCCAACTTTTCAAAAAGATGAAGCAAGTGGGTCTTAACAGTGTTGACCGAAACATACATGGAGTCGGCGATTTCCTTATTTGTCTTACCCTCTCGCAAGTGGAGTAGGAGATCATACTCTCTGGGGCTAAGTGGCACTGGAATAGAGCGATTGATGTTGTCGATGTCCAGCGTACTCTGTGTTTTCTCCAGGTGATTGTAAATCGCAATTTCCAAAGAAGTCATCACATCCCTTCCGTCGAATGGCTTGAGTAGATACCCGTCAGGTCGGGTTTTCTTGGCGCGTTCTAAAACCTGTTTTCCCGAATAACTGGTGAGGTAGATGAAGGGGATATTGTAATGATCGCGTATTTCTTGCCCGATATCGATACCGTCCTTTTCTTCTCCCAAATTGATGTCTAGAAGGACAGCTTGCGGATTTGCATGCTTGATTTTTTCGATGGCAGACGTGTAGTTGTGAGCTATACCTACTGTCTCAAAATTGTTCTCTTCTAGGAACCCAACTAAATCTTCCGCTATAAGCGGCTCATCTTCTACTACTAGGATGCGATATTTTTCGGCCAAAGTCTCTTGTATTTTCCAATGGTACAAATTACTTCAAAGCCCCCGTTTTCCAAAATTTCAATTTTTGCTTGAAGCTTTTCTTCAAAGGCCCTGATCAATTTCATCCCAAAAGAGAGTTCAGATCTTGTCTTGCCCTGCATTCCTTTCCCGCTGTCACTTACCGTGAGCATCAGTTGATTCTGCCTTTCGGCAAATGTGACTGAGATCTGCCCTTCATCGTTAGCGTCAAAAGCGTACTTCAGGGAGTTGGTGATCAATTCGTTGATGATAATCCCGAGCGGGATAGCCGTGTCGATGTCGAGCGAAATAGGCTCAACTTCAATTTTTAAATCGATGAGGTCGTGGTCGAGCTTGTAGGCATTAAACAGTTTTTTACACAAGTTCGGGATGTACTCCTCCATATTTATGCTTGCCAGCTCTTTATCGCTATAGAGGTATTGGTGAATGAGCGCCATGGAGTGCACGCGGTTTTTGCTTTCGCTAATAGCATCTTTCGCTTTTTCGTCTTTAATCTCGCGACCTTGAATGCTCAGCAGGGAACTTACCACTTGAAGGTTGTTCTTCACCCGATGGTGAATTTCTCGCAAGAGAAGTTCGCGTTCAGAAAGGGCTTCGGCGATGGTTTCATTCTTCGACCTCAAAAGCTTAGCCACTTTTCTTTGGTTGAAAAAACGGTATGTCATAAATCCCAGTACTCCGATTAAAAGGATGGCGAAAAAGAACAAAAGCCTGCGCTGATTTTCATTTTTGGCTGCTGCCAAATTCTGTTCGATTGCTGCCAATTCCAACTCGGTTATTTCTTGCTCCTTTTTGGCACTTTGGTATTTCTGTTCTAATTCATTCGTGTTTCGTACTAGCTCTTCGCTCGATAGTTTTTCTCTCAGATCGAGATACTTTTCGAGCTGCTCGTATCCTTTTTGATATTCTTTTTTGGAATTGTAAACTCTTGCCAGACCCAGATGTGCTCTGGATTGGTAGTCAGGTGAGTGCAGGGCAATGGCTTCCTCAAGTGCAATTTTGTATTCCCGCACCGCTTTGGTATAATCTCCTTCGACACTGAGCATTTCAGCCAATCCTATTCGAGCCACGCAACCCGAGGCTTCATCGTCCAATTTTTCGGCAAGAGGAAGAGCTTGATCATAGAAAAATTTGGCTGAGTCATTTATTTCTTGCTGAAAATACCAATCACCTAAGTTGAGTAGGCAATGCAGAACGATACTTTCACTACCTGCCTCCTCAGCCAATTGAAGAGATCTTCTGAGCAAGTTTGGGACGCTATCAAGGGCTCCCATTTTTTTATACGATATAGCAATATTGTTTAGGCTTCCCGCCATGCCTCTTTTGCTGCCTTTCTTTACCTCTAGGTCATAGCTCTTTTTGAAATATTCTAAGGCTTTTCTGTGGTTTTCCTGAACCCTGAAAATTACTGCCATATTATTGAAGGTGTTTTCCAGGCCTTCACCGCCCAATTCATTTCTCAGAGGAATTACTTCGAGGTATAGCTTTATGGCTTGGTCCAAGTTCCCACTCATTTCGAAAAGAATGGCATTCATTTCCATTGAGACCGCTCGCCAATAGGTAGAGTTTTCCTCTTCGGCTAGTGCAAGTGCTAGTTGTACATAATGGGTGGCGCTATCAAAATTACTAGTAGAATATTCCCAAGCTAGGTCGTTGTATATGCTCAGCAAATCTCCGGTTGTAGGTTCTTCCGTCATTTTTGTCTTAATGGACAAAATGATGTCTGACTCGGTGTCTGCTGCATTTAGCATCGAGTAAACCAGAAAAAATAGAAGCAAAAGAAGTTGCCTTTTCATAATGAGGTTAGGAAAAGTACTGATTAGGTCCGTGTATCTCCAAAAAGTTGGACACAAGTTTTATACTAATTAAATTTGCAAGCCAATAATATGATAAAAAAGAATTCGAGTCGAGGTGCTTCCATTAATCCGCACAATCGATTTTTCAAGCAGGAGTATTCGCGTGAACACGAAGAGGGAATCGACTTGCCACCCGATGAGGATGCGGGTCGCACCACTTTTTTGGAAGTATATCCCAAAACCATCGTCAACAAGGTTTTAAGTCCCGATGTAGGAATGGATTTTTCCATCAATCCTTACCAAGGCTGCGAGCACGGGTGTGTGTATTGCTATGCACGCAACTCCCATGAGTATTGGGGCTACTCTGCGGGAGTGGACTTCGAGCGAAAAATTATGGTGAAAAAAAACGCAGCTGAGCTGCTTCGAAAGAAGCTCGATTCCCGCAGCTGGAAGCCGGTGGCCATCTCCCTTTCTGGAAATACCGATTGCTACCAACCCATAGAGCGAAAGCTAAAAATTACGAGATCCCTGCTTGAGGTTTTTCAGGAATATCGCCATCCTGTCGGAATAATTACCAAGAACGCATTGATTACTCGTGACCTTGATATTCTAAAAGACTTGGCCGCTCAAAACTTGGTGCGCGTCTATTTGAGTATTACCACTCTCGATGAAGAGCTACGAAGGAAAATGGAACCCCGCACGGCTACAGTAGCTCAGCGACTAAAAACACTGGAAAGTCTTTTTGAAGCTGGTATTCCAACGGGAGTGATGATGGCACCGATTATCCCCGGACTCAACAGCCACGAAATCTTGCCTTTGGTAAAGGAAGTGACTGTCAGAGGAGCGCTGAAAGTGGGCTACACGATGGTGAGATTAAACGGGCAAATCGCTGATATTTTCGAGGAATGGATTCGCGAGAATTACCCAGATCGTGCAGGTAAAGTATTGCATCAAGTGGCCAATGCGCATGGCGGAAAACTCAAGGACAGTCGCTTCGGTACTAGAATGAAAGGGGAAGGAAATTACGCATCTATGGTTAAGCGCACGATGGAGATAGCAAGAGAGAGGTATTTACCTGGACGCAAGATCCCCGATTTTGATACCTCTCTTTTTCGCAGACCTCCCAAAGGGCAGCTGAATTTATGGACATAAAAAAAGCCCTCACGAGGAGGGCTCTTTTTAAATATAAGCTTGAATTATTGGCAACCCATGGTTCCGAATCCTTCAACTTCAACAAAATCGAATTCGAAAATGTCGTCGTCTTCAGGATCGTCCGGATCATCGAAGAAATCTCCGAGAACCAATCCAAAGTACTCGCCGTTAAATGACATTGACCCACCTGATACGTTCAACTGTCCTGATTTAGAGAAGTAAACTCCAAATTCGTCAGCTGAGAACTCGTATACCCAAGCAAAACCATTTCCACCCAAGTCGTCAGGCTCGGTGTCACCGTCGAGCTCATCAAACCAGTTGAGGATGTCATAATTTCCATTTGCCTCATTATCGTAAACGATGTAGTAGGCAATACCCTGAAAGAAATCAAAGATTTCATTCGGGTCTTCAAAGTCTCCGGTTGCCAATGCTTCGAGGTCACCCGCAAAGCCAATCACACCCGAAATACCATCAAACTCAGGTCCTCCAAATTCGAAGAGGTCAAGTCCCAAAGCTTCTTCTGATGCTGAGAAACAAAATGTGCTTGAAATATTCAAGACAGCGTTTCCGGCAACAACCGAACCTCCGCCACCGGCATTTCCTCCGAATGCTCCTGCACCGACAAAGAGAATTCCTCCTCCATTTTCGGCTGGAGCCCAAACGACACCTTCGCTACTGCTAAAATTCCATCCCGGATTCGGGTCGGAAAAGCTGAAAGACTTGGTTTTGTTTTTCGGATCAAACTTGATGATTTTATCCATCGTCGAATTGTACCAAGAAATGGCAGGTACTTTATCCGCGAGGTTTTCTATCGATTCTTGTGTATCCTTATCAGTTACTTGCTTCGTATCAGAATAGGCGGGGCCAACGACGGCATCGTCATTTTTCGAGCAAGAAGTGACAAGAAGAAGCCCTGAGGCTAACATCAAGATCGAACTACTTTTTAATAGACGTTTCATAAAACTGATTTCTTTTGGTTCTTAATATCCGAAGTTACGGAATCTTAGAACAAGAAACCGGCTCTGATTTGTCCAACTACATTTGGTCCGATGCCGAAAGAGTTTCCATTTGGCGTTTCAACAGTATCAGCACCTTCAATTGTTGATTCAGAAACCGTGTCAAAATCAGTAGTAAACTGAAGACCGAATCCTAATTCTGCTCCGATGTAAATATTGTCATGGAAATAGTAGTCAACACCACAAATAGCGTTAGCACCAAGTGTTAATGATCCGTCTTTAGTCGTGTTCTCTTCTACGTCATCACCAACTAACACTTCGTCCTTTTGTCTCATGTTAGAAAAACCGATAAGTGCTTCGGCTCCATAGTAAGGAGAAAGTCTGTCAGTACCCGGGAAATGTCTTTCAATACCAGGTGCGATAGTGATGTTGAATTCAGACATGTTCATTTTCAATTCTGTCTGATCTTCATCTTCCGCTAGCATTATGTCAGTTTCACTGCTGAAACCCAAGAAAACAGTTGCACGAAAAGCTGTAGTAGCTGATGTGAATTTTCTGTACTTGATGCCGTTGATTCCAATCGGGCTTCCGCCTAGGGGAGCAAACAAGAACTCGATGTTCTGCTCACCACCTTGTTGTTTAAATACATCTTGTGCGTTGGCTGTTGAGCCGATTAGCAGTGCTGCAACTGCTATAACTAAATACTTTTTCATAACTCTTTTTTTAAGTTAGGTTGTTGAGTTTTATCAAAATCGAAGTAACAGAACTTAATCCCCAATATTCTAGTCGAATTCCGAAGTAATTAACAATGAATAGTTAATTTGTTGAAAACTTTAAGGTGTTGATATATAGGGTTCAACAATGCTTGGCTGTCATTAGTTAACATTAAATGAACACTTTTTGACTGTTTTTTGACTCCGTTTAAAGCTCCTGGTCATGGTCATTTTTTTGATCGGCGGATGTTCAATGCCTTCTCCTAATAAACCAAGTAATGATGAGTAGCGGTGAAATATGATTCTATCATTTTGTTTTTTCTATTGATTAGATTTGGTGAGAAATCAGGAATTCACGAGCCCTCATTAAACTAACTTATGAAGTTTTCTATTCTTCTAACCTACGTCTTTCTTTTATTTAGCACAATACTCTTTACAAGCTGTCAAGAAAGAGCGGAAAAACAAATTCAAGTGAGCGAATACCCTATTTACCGGAAGTCTGATTTGGGATTGACCTTTCAACCGGAAGCCATGATCCTAAAAGTTTGGTCACCCGTGGCAAAATCAATGAGGCTTAATTTATACAAAAGTGACTTAGGAGTGACTCAGCCTATTGAGGTCATTGATATGGGTAAAGTTGAAAATGGAGTATGGCAGGCAAAATTGACCAATGACAAGACAGGACTTTACTATACTTTTCAAGCAGAACACCGAGATGGTTGGAGCGATGAGGTTCCTGACCCTTATGCCAAAGCAGTGGGTAGAAATGGAAAACGAGGCCAGCTGATCAATCCCTCTGAAGCCAATCCCGAAAATTGGTCCTCAGATGCCAAGCCTGATTTCTCGGGTATGAAGCCCAATGACTTTTTGGTTTACGAAGTTCATGTCCGTGACTTCTCGATTTCTGAAAACTCGGGAATGGAAAACAAAGGGAAATTTTTGGCCTTCACCGAAAGGGGAACAAAAAATTCAAAAGGTTTCAGCACGGGAGTTGATCACCTCAAGGAAATGGGCGTGACACATGTGCATCTTTTACCTTCATTTGATTTCCATACCATAGACGAAACCAGGCTGGACGAACCACAATATAATTGGGGTTATGATCCACAAAATTACAATGTCCCCGAAGGCAGCTATTCCACCAATCCCGCTGATGGGGCAATTCGGATCAAAGAGTTTAAAGCAATGGTGCAATCGCTCCATGAAGAGGGAATAGGCGTCGTGATGGATGTGGTCTACAACCATACTTCCCGCACTGATGGTCTCTCTTTCGAGGAATTG
The DNA here is from genome assembly GCA_027214385.1 of Cryomorphaceae bacterium 1068. Taxonomy (NCBI): domain Bacteria; kingdom Pseudomonadati; phylum Bacteroidota; class Flavobacteriia; order Flavobacteriales; family Cryomorphaceae; species Cryomorphaceae bacterium 1068. Next base: position 80,963 of record JAPVXR010000011.1, read on the forward strand.
GTTCCCGGCTATTACTACCGTCATTGGAACGACAGCACGCTGGGAAACGCCAGTGGATGCGGGAATGAGACTGCTTCGGAGCAACCGATGATGCGTAAGTTCATAATCGAATCGCTGAAATACTGGGCCAATGAATACCATGTAGACGGGTTTCGTTTTGATCTCATGGCCATTCACGATATGGAGACCATGAAAGAAATTGAAAAAGAATTGAGGATCACCAATCCCAATGTGCTCTTGTATGGCGAAGGATGGACAGCGGGAGATTCGCCCCTTCCGATTGAACAAAGAGCATTGAAATCACATACCTATCAAATGCCGGGTATTGCCGCTTTTAGCGATGAGATTCGCGATGGCTTGAAGGGACATTGGAGTAGCCATGAATCGAAAGGTTATGTGAGCGGAAACTTTGATTTGAACGAAAGTGTAAAGTTTGGAATAGTAGGAGGGATAGAGCATCCGCAGATAGACTACGCCGCGGTGAATAATACCGACACAGCTTGGGCTGCAGAGCCGCACCAATGCATGGTGTACGTTTCGTGTCACGATAACCATACGCTTTACGACAAACTTAAAATTGCCAATCCTGATGCGAGTGAAAAAGAGATTCGCGAGATGCATCTCCTGAGCAATTTTGTAGTCCTGACTTCTCAGGGAGTGCCGTTTTTACATGCGGGTGTGGAGTACTTAAGAACTAAGGACGGAGTAGAGAATTCGTATCAATCTCCTGATAGCATCAATCAAATGGATTGGGACGAAAAGTCTCTCAATCTGTATCACGTGGAGCAGCACCAAGCGCTGATCAAGCTGCGCAAAGAGCATCCCTCATTTCGTTTGGGTTCCGCTCATGAAGTAAGAGGACGTGTGGTTTTTCTCGATTCGCCGGCAGGAGTTCTAGCCTACCGAATCGAATCGCCTAAAGAAGATGAATGGAAGCGAGTTGTAGTTGTGATTAATGCCACAAACGCGCTGGTGGATTGGAATGTTCCTGCAGGGGACTGGGATTTGGTTTACCCTGAGAATAACGTTAGTGTCAATTTTCTAAAAGGAAAATTGTCTCCAAGGCAGGGATATATTTTTGCTGAAAGGCGCTAGTTCAGGTGATTTTGAAAAGTGCTTTGAGCCAATTGTACAGCTTCAAAGTTTTCGGCACGTGAACTGATATAAACTCCACGGTGGTATCTCATGCCCAAGTATTTGGCGGTTTCCCGAAAAGGAACTTCAAAACCATCCGGGTGAAACTGGTCTGCACCAACTGAAAAAAGGAAAACATTTTTGCCCGCAAGCGCTCGACCTTTTTCTTTTTCTACACTGATCAAGTCTGTGAATCGGTCCATGAAATTCTTTAAGATTCCACTCATCGAATACCAGTAAACCGGAGTGGCAAAAATGATACTTTTTGCGTTCACCATTCTGTCTGCCAACTCTTGAAATTGGTCCGTAGAAGGGTACTTGGCGTTATAGTCGAAAGGTGCAATTTCGAAATCGAGCAAGTCCACTAAATCGTGTGGAATACCATTGAACACGTTTCGTAAAAGCGTACGAGTATGACTGTCTTTTCTCGCACTTCCCAGTAGTATTATCGTATCGCTCATATTCGTATGAATCTTATTATTTGCAAAAGGTGCAGGTGTAAATGTAAGGATGGTTCTCAGTTTCTCAAACCTTCGAGCTTGTGTTGAGAATTTATTAATCGCGCTGCATAGAACTTGCGAGTCTCACAACTAACCGTCAATCAGATTGTTTACAAGGCCTGTTCCGTATTTTTTTTAGTTTCGTTTTTTGAACCTGTATGATCCAAACTAAATGAAAAAGATTTTATTCTTTCTGACATTTATTTCCTTGGCGCAATCTGTTTGCGCACAGTCTGATTCATTGATTTTTCGAAATGGAAATACCATGGTGGGTGAGGTAAAAGAAATGACCCGCGGGGTTCTGACCATTGAGACCGAATACAGCGATAGTGACTTCATGATTGAATGGCAGCAGATCTCGGAGTTTTATAGCGATCAACTGTATACCGTCAATTTAGATGACAGAACTTTGCTCACTGAAGCGAAGATTGAGAATCTTGGAAACGGAAAGTTCAAAATAGTCGGCGAGGCTCAAACACGTGAAGTGAATATTGATGAGATTGTATATCTGAGACAATTGGATTCATCGTTTTGGAGTAAGATGTCAGCTTCGGTAGATTTGGGTTTTAGCTTGACCAAAGCCAGTAATCTACGACAGTACAATGCTTCTGCAAACTTGGGCTACAAGACGGATCAATGGACGGTAAACGGACATTACCGACAAGTGCGATCGAATCAAGATGATGTGGACCCGATACGTAGAACAGAGGCAGGAATTGGCGGTGACTATTCATTGCGAAACGGGATTTTCTTTGGTGCAGCTTTGAACTTTCTCTCCAATACGGAGCAGCAAATCGATCTGCGTACCACCGGATCAGTAGGCGCGGGATACTACATTCTTAGAAACAACGACATGTATTGGAATGGATTTCTCGGGGTAGCCATTAACAACGAAAACTTTTTGGAGGTGCCTGAAGAAGTATCTTCAGACAGGGAGAGTTTAGAAGGCGTATTGGGTACCGAACTTAACATGTACGACGTTGGGGATCTGAACCTTTTTACCAATGTACTTTGGTATCCGAGTTTTACTGAAGAAGGTCGTAATCGTATCGACTACCGCTTCGATTTATCCTATGACTTGCCATTTGATTTTTATATCAAAACGGGACTAACACTCAATTACGATAGCCAGCCCGCACCCGGGGCTTCTCAAACCGATTATGTGATTGTTACTGGTTTTGGCTGGGAGCTATAAACCGCCCTTGAAGCTATTTTAACTAGTAGTATTCCAGCTTCAAACTGAGAGCGATCTTTTGTTTTGCTAAAAAGTGTTGAATAAATCTCCCATAATAAATGCGAAAATGCCAATTGGAATTACAATGATTAATACTGGAATGACCAGATTTAAAATGGCCTTTCCGATTCCGAAATTATGAGCCAGGCTCAAACCTATAACCAGTAATACGGCGGCCCAAATCGAGACAACTATACTGAGAAAAGCGAGCAAGTACAGAATCATTTCAGACTTGGTCAGCCCCAGTACGACAATCTCAATATCACCGGAGTAGAACGTGAAATAGGGTCCAAAAAAGCCAATTTGAAAAAAGAGAAGGACCACTCCTGCAATATTTGGAACCATAGACCATGCTACAATAGTGAGTGTTCTACTGTAATTGCCTTTTCCTCCGATCCATCTCCCGACCATGCTCAGAATCGCTGCAAAAACCATATTGGCCAAAGGGCCAAGTATGGCTCCTATTATGACAATGACCACCAAAGAGAACCAAGGTCCCAAGTCAAAAAGTGGCGCACCATCCAAGGCATTTCCTAAAGCCGACACAGCTCCTCCGATTATAAGAAGTTGGGTGATGTACTTATCGGGGCATTTCTTGAGGATGTACCTCAACGTGTCTTTTGGTCGCAGCCAAATGGATTGCAGTAATTTGCTCTCTTCAATGCCTTCAATGCCTTCAATCAGTTCCTCTTCCTGATTTTGTTCAAAATCTAGTATTTCAATTTCATTTTCGCTCATACTCTAAAAAGTTGCTAAGTGAATATAGCTTAAAAACTGATTGCGAAGCTCACTGCATAAGCCAGATTGTCGCCGAATGAAGGCAACTCATAATAGCCGTGTCGGTAGAAAACGCCTATGCCAAGACCCGAATAGTAGAGACTTCCGCCCTTGTAGCGCAAGATATTGTCAATCACTATTCCTCCTTCCAGATAGGCTCTGTCCATGGTAACTTGTGGCATATCTGGCACGAAGGTCGAAGGCGTTTCCAAATTCCCGATTGCCGCTTGATACATCAGTCGAATTTCAGGTCTGGAAAAGACCCATTCCATTCCGAAAGGGTTTCCGAAGTTTTGGGAAATTCCCGCTTGGGCGTATTGATCGTTAATAAAAGAATAGAGCGGCATCGTGTGGAAATACCCAAAGCCAACAATTCCCAAATCTCGTTCGCCCGAAATACCGCGGCTAAGTATCAAATTGGATTGGTTGATTTGGTCCGCCCAGATCTTTCCTCCTGTAGCAAATAGGCGAAGAGCTCCTAGACGCGCCACATTAATTTCATGCATCACGCGCAATTCTGCTTTGGTATATTCTTGTTCACTTTCGAAAAGCTCATTGATGGCTTGATTTACTTCCAGCGAAATACGAGGGTACGAAACCCCTTGAGGCACCAAGGTGCTTCCGACCATCATGAGCGCTTCGCCTGGATTGTATTCTACCAAGATTCCAACTTCGGTTGTCGTGAGGTTGTACTCCTCGAAAGAGGCATCTGTACGATTCGTTCTTTCAAAATTCCGCCGTTCATTCCGGATGCTCAGGGTTGTTCGAACGTCGCGCATCGGGCGGTACTTGAGTTCAGCTTTATATGCTTCGTAAGGATTCATAAAGCGGATGAACAAGTCACGCTCGACCTCTCCCAATTTTAGGAATCCACCCATGTTTTCGGTGCTTGATCTACCCGGTTCGTCTACATCGTTTTCGTAACCCACATAGAATTCAAACTCTCGCTTTGGCTGGATTCTGAAGCGCAACCCGCCACCATATTTCATCTCTTTATCGCGAAAACCATAGGCGAAATAGGCTTCAGGACTCATCCATTTAATGAGTTTGTCATTGGTGGACAAACCGATACCCAAGCGCAAACCCTCGTATTGATTAAATCCCAAAATGTGCGGCAAAAGAATATCGGCCTTACCAATGCTAAAACGGCCTCGGGCGAGGGAGGCTGATTGGCTCATGGTCCAATCAAATGCTTTTAAGATTCGCGTATCAAGTGTATCGTAAACTTTGTATGTATTGCTTTCTTCGTCAGTAAGGTCTACTTGCCGATAGGGCTTCCAGCTTTCAGCGGTTTGATTGTTCGCGTCCTTTGTTATTTCCACATTGGCAATGCCAAAGCGTCCCGGGTCAAATTCGTACTCCACCGAATCGATGTAGGTATTGCTGATCACCCATATTGGTGGCTCGGACTCGGTGAAAATATACCGAGAACTTGATTGCTCGGGAAACCAATGACCGTTCACCTTTTGGTATTGCTGCCTGATTTCAAAACTCGCTAAGTTGTGCTCTCCCGAGTTCTTCGCTTGAATGGTCACGATAGCCCACTCATTGGCGTCGAGAGTGATGCTTCCTTCAAGGAGGTTTCCATTGGCATTTTTTCTAGGCTGAAAAGCAATGACATAAGCTTTTCCCTCTGCGGTTTCGACGCTGTCTTCCAATTGAAACAAATACCGTCCGTCGCTATTCGGACTTATCGGATTGAGGAAATCAAAATCGATGAATTTCAGATAGGCGGAGTAGCTTGAAAATGGTTGAAACGAATTGGATTGGAGAGAGAATAACGGATTCGAAAACCCTGAAATTTGATTGGCTAAGACCCGTTCTTTCACTTTATTCGGCTGCTCGAAAGTTACCTCGGTGGCACTTTCCAACATCATGAAATGCGCGTTGGCAAAGTTGGAGGAATCTATTTCTCGCTTTATTTGCTCGTCGCTCCGATCCATATCCAAGTAGGCCTTATTGTATGAATGGTATCGAAATTTCGGGAGCTGTTCGGGGTCGTTTTGCTTCCGCATTTTAACTGCTTTTCGAATCATCGCATACGCGGGATCCTCTTTCGCTACCACCGTGAATACAGCCAGATCAAGAGCCGATTTTTCCATTTTCACTTTTGGGCTTTCCGCCAAATCACTAAAGGTGATTTTCTTTTTTGCATAGCCAATCACGGAAAATTCAATGCTGTCAGCGAGGTTTGTATTGCGAGGTACACGCAACGTGTAGTTACCTTCTATGTCGCTTACTGCTTTGGCTTTCGCCGAAATAATATGCACAAAGGGGAGACTCTCGCCTGATTTGGAGTCAGTGATTTTACCTTTGATTACTTCCTGTCCAAATCCCCAAAAGGGAAGAAATGCAAACAGAATCAGAACGTTTTTTCTCATGAAGTTTTCCGCTAAGCTTCCGACAAGATAAACCGACTCTTTACAAATCTTCCCTTTCCGATAGCAATTTTTCGACCTCGCTCATCCAGTAAAACCGCTTCAGCTACCCATAGGTTTTTTGAAGTGAAGCTTAAGGTGCCCTTTGCGCTAAGTGTTCCTCCCGTGACGGGTCTTAGCAGATCGATTGAGAATGATGTGGTTACCACAAAGTATTCGGGTACGATCGAATTCACGGCAAAATAGGCCGCATCATCCAGCATTTTGAAATAGACCGATCCGTGTAGGGCTTCCATTTTGTGAAAAAAATCGGAAGACACCGGATAGGTGATTTCTGCTGCCCCTTCACTCACTTTCAAGGTCATTCCCTCGAAGGGAATTCGGTTGATTTTGGCACTATGGAAGAGCTCTTCTAGTTTTTTGAAATGAGATTCGTTCATTATATTGTTTTCGAAAGGAGTTGATTGGAAGTAGGAGGATTTAGAAACAAACTTAGAATTTAGATTATGAAACCGTTTTTCTTTTTTGTCTTTTTCATTTTTTCCATCTCAACTTCGGCTCAAGATGCCGAGTGGTTTGAGTTGGGAACTACTTGGGTTTACAATTGGAACAGTGTAGGCGATATCAGTCAAGAAGATATAACTACCACTTATTCTGTCACTGAGCTTACTGATTTCTTGGGACAGCCGTGCAGTAAGATCGAACCGCTTCCTTCGGGGTTGGGCTGCTTGCACAATGAGCCGCCTTACTACATGTACGAATCAAACGACACCGTTTATTACGCTACCCAAGAAATGGACTCTTTCGCCATTGGGATGATTTACAGCGACGGAGCAGAGTGGATTTATACCGTGGACTTGAATGGAACGCAAGAGAGTATGAGCGCAACTGTTTCCGGGCTTACTACCGTAACCATTGACGGGCAAGAATTGGCAGTATTGCAGGTTACTTACAGCCACTTATCGGGATTCGAAGGGATGATAGAAATGTTTCCTGCTACACGCACGGTTTGGGAATATATGGGCGACCCAGCCATGTTTATCATTCCCTTCGGAAAATTCGGGATCTGCGATATTGAAACAAATTTGGAATTGCGCTGCTTTACTTCGCCCTCTTTAGATTACCTCAACCCCGATTTTTCTTCCTGCACCCTCTCCTTGGATGAGGTACAAAAAAATCGTCAGATATTTTTTCCTAACCCTGCCACCGAAAGCATTTCGTGGGCCGAACCAATCGATCAAATCTCCTTGTTTGATGTCACGGGTAAACTCATTTTACAGAAGCAAATTAACAGTGAGCAATACTTGTCAGTAGAGCATCTGCCACCTGGAATTTATACCGTATTAATCAAAGACGGGGATACCAATTTTAGCCAAAAAATAATCATCGAATGATATGAAACGGCTTCCTACTTTTTTACTCATCCTTTTTTCTTTTCAAGGCTTTGCACAAGACGAAGTCGAATGGTTCCAGCCTGGACAGGAGTGGTATTACAGGGTCTTTTGTCTTACCACGATTGATTGCGGAACAATACATTATGCAGTTGTCGGAGAAGAAACAATTGGTGGTGAAGAAGCCGCCGTGTTAACAAGAACTGAAATTCAAGAGGGATGGAATGAAGCGGACGTACGCACGGAATACCTGCGCTATGAGAGCGATACGGTATGGCGCTATTCCTTGCAAAGTGAGGAGTGGCATATGTTGTTCGATTTTGGCGCTGAATCGGGAGATGTATGGACTATTCAAGAAGAGGAAGACCATGGATACACCTTTCCCGGCGAAGAGCCTCAAGATGTGCTGCTATTCGAAGTGGTAGTTGATTCAGTTGATTTTTGGATGGAAATTCCTGAATCACCTATTCAAAACAGGCGGGTTGTATACACATCTCCAACCTATAATCCTGTTTTTTCGGCTTTTTCATTCGGTTTATTTACTGCGCCGATCATTGAAGGTATCGGTCCTGTCGGTTCTGCATCAGATCTTATAGGTAATTCTAATTTCGTCATACTCCCTACCTATGAAGCTAGATTTCAGTGCTTTCTCGAAAATGGTGAATTGGTTTACGGAGTCGGTGGGAGTCCGTGTTTCATCCTCAGCACGGATGAAGTTGAACAAGTCGATCATGGTTTGATTTACCCCAATCCCGCTTCAGAGAGTATTTTTTGGGATAAGCAGATTGACGAATTGAGAATTTTCGATGCACGTGGAAAAGTGGTTCTTCAAAAGAATCAGATTGCCGGAGTTTCTTCCGTTTCCATTTCTGAATTAGAAAGGGGGTTTTACACAGTGGTGATGACAGGAGGTAACGGTATTTTCAGTCAGAAACTAATCGTTCAATAATACGGGCTGCACAAAACGAAAAGCTTTTACTTGCGTCCTGATGCTACTTCAGGATCGAGATAAATCGTCATAAACTCCCGAAAAACAGCAGGCTCTCCATCGCGCAATCCCGATTTCCATGAGTACAAATTGGAAAAAGCTTTTTCCACCATTTTTGCTGCTTCGGCATTTTCTGATTTGGCCTCAGTTGCTCGGATATCTCCATCGCGTGTGATCCAAAACTCAACGTCAACGGTGACCACATCTTCGTTTTCTTCTTCAGTCAGTTTCAGCAGCTTCCCGATTTCCGCCAAGAAAGCATCTTGTCCTTTTTGCGGACCTGGAGGCACCTCAAATGGGTAGGGCTTTACCCGCTTTCCATCTTCGTTGTAGTTCCAACCCGAAATCAATGTGTCATTGCGGTAGAAATCTTGTCTCTTCATTTTGCCATTGGGGTGGAAGCTAATGATGTTTCCGTTTTTGATTCCTTCTTTATACTCGGACTGATACCAAGTTTTTCCTCCTTCGTAATACTCGATGCATTTGCCGTGTTTGATGTTTTTGCCGTAGTCGGCGTAAGTGCATTGGCGTTTCAAGGAGCGATCGAGGTAGTAAGCCGTCTCAAGGGTGAGGTCAGCCGTATCTACTTTCGTGAAAACAGAATATGTCTCGGCATCCATCCAGGTAAAAACCGGAAATCCCTCTGGAGCGAAGAAGATGGTGTCTTGGGCTTTTCCTGAAAGGGTAGAGCCAATAATTAAGAGTGCTATAATCAGATTTTTCATGAGGTCTTTTTGGTTGATTCAAAGTTAGCCGAGAAAAGGTGGTATGGCAAAATATTATTTGATTAACACTCCATTTTCCATGCCGACTTTCACAGTACGCGATGCAGATAGCCGATTATTTCCATGCCCCAAGCTACGCCGACGTGAATGATGATACCACCCCAAATATTGCGGTGATACAGTGCAATGATTCCTAAAATATACCCGCCAAATATGGAAGAGATGGCCTCTGTCATTGGCTTGCCAAAGTGTAAGACGCAATAGCTTACCACCATGGGATAAACCACATAGGGGCCTAAATACTTGTGCATGCCGAGGATGAGAAATCCCCGAAAAATCAGTTCTGTAGAAATGAAATCGAGGCCATAAAAGAATTCGTAAACCGCTACTACTTTCCATTCGGGAATGCCATTGTGCAGAGCGAAAACGCTACCGCCGCTTTTGAGGTAGCGGGGGTAATATTCTTGTAGATCACTGAAGAATCCACCGATGAAAATGAATACCAACGCCACTGCCAGAATACTGAAATAAGGCCGAGGAGTGAACCCTTTGAACTGCAAGCCATAAAACTCTGTTTTACCTTTGGGTTCTAAAATGGGGTATAAGACTATTAGTGGTAGTACGACAGCGAGAAGACCTTTTACAGTTGATAGGTTTTTGTAGATGAATCTTGATTCAGAGGGGTCCAGTAGATCTTTGACATGAGGCCAGAGATACCATGATCTATCAAAGGCAAGTATCCCAAAACCGATCGAGAAATGAACCCAGAATCCCGGCTTTTTGATCCAGTCCTTTTTTAAACCGAAAATAGCCAGCAAGCCAACAGTGATGAGGTAGGGAATGCCTTCATACAAAAACATCCAGAGCCCTTTTAGCCAAGAGCCCGTGTAAGAATCGATCACCGAATCTTCAAAGTCATACGTGAAATTGAAAGCGACCAGTCCTGCCAAAAGCAAGCTCATAGAGGTGAGAAAGCCTAGATGGCTGTATTCTCGGGTAAAACGGATGAGTTCTTTGGCGATGGATTTCAAGGAGGGTAAAGCTATAACAAATACTATTTTCTGCCTGATAAAGGTTTGTTTTTGAGTTCTGCTGACTCCATTCACTTTGCGCAGTGAATGTTTAAAGCAGCGATAGCTGAAGTGGATCCTTTGAGAGCAAAATACCTAACGACGATAATGAACCAAAGCTTTATGCAGATTTCAGTCCACACTCATTCTTCACATACTTTTGAGGTCATCTGCGCTTTGATCTGCCCGATGTTTGTTTTGTTTACCGCGAGTGTTGCCACTTATATAGTCAACCTTACCAGTTGTTAACGAATTCTTGGCAAACTCAATACGACTTGCTATTCTTGACCTCAAATGAGCACACGGCTTTCCTCAAATTTCAATAACTTGCTTTTGCGAAGACATTGTGAAATGCACAGAATACTCAAATATCCGATTGTTCTTTTGACTGTTTCACTTCTATGGCTTTCTTGTGCAAAAGACGAAGTTGCCCCATCGGAAAATTCTGTTCAGAAAATCAAGGTTTTTCAAGATGAAGAAATATTTGCCGTAAATGGAATGGTAGCTGGGGAAGGTTCTATTTTATTGGTTTATACGACTAACGCGGACACTTCCTACCTTAAACTGACAGACAATCAAGGTGTGGAAAAATGGACAGTAAATGCATCTTCGAACTTCGGAATTCAAACCACCAATTATTCTGCCGAAGGCTACTTGCGCAAAGTCATCCATGAAAATGGCGTGTTTACATTTTTCATTCAAAATGGAGACAATAATCTTCGCATCCTTCGAATAGATAAGTCGGGAAGTGTCATTTCCGAAATTGAAAATTTCACAAATGAGAATACATCCTCATTCAAGATTTTTGGGGTACAGCTTAATTCAAATGGAAATTATGTTTTGTACGGAAGCATCACTTTGGGTTCTGATAATCGATGCTATTTCGCAGAAATCACTCCAGCCGGTGATGTCGTTTTCAGATCTATCTATACTCCTTTCGGCGGAGGTACAAAAGGTTTTTCGGGTCTAGAGGAGATAGATGGGGGCTATTATTTGGGAGGGTATTTTAGGTCGAATAGTCAAGTCGTATCTAGTTCTATATTTTTAGTCGAATACTCAATTTCGGGCGAATTAGTATCAGAAGAGTTTGTGAATACTCCTATCTCTAATAGCGACTTATTTTTGAACCCTTTTCCGGTTGGCAGAGAATTGATTAAAAACTTAAACGGCTCCTTTAGCTATTTAATTAGTTCGAACGGATCAGATCAAAATTCAGAACCGACGTTAATTTTTAATTTCTCAAATGAGGGTCAATTTCTCGATTCGAATCAAATTGACTTTTTAGAAGAGAACTATTTGCCTGGAATCAGTCCTTTTTTTGGTGAAGGGATTATTAAACTACGGGATGGTTCTCATATAGGGGTTGGTAATGCCGATTTTGGAAGCCTGCTTCAAGACGAAACTCCCGGACTTACGGGATTCAATCCGAATTATAACAACCCGAGATACTCATTTATTTACGAGCTAAACACCACAGGACAAATAGCCAGCTATTCCTACCTACAAAGAGAAGTCTTCAATTACATTTCGTGTTTGGATAAAACATCTGATGGTAAGATCGTAGCTGCAGGAACTTCAATGAGCTTTGGAACCAAACCACAACTTTCAATTCTTTGGCTAAAATGAGGTTGTTGAAGTACATATGGCTGATTCTTTTAATTTCCTTGTTTTCGTGTTCCAAAGAATCTTCGGAAGGACCTTCGGATATAAAAAGAATAAAAGTTATTGATACGGATGCATCGTACATATCCAGAAATACTTCCTTCTTGCCAGACGGTTCCACCGTTACTTTAACTCTGCCATTGGATGATAGTCAATCCAACGATAGCCTACCGAGTAAACTCTTTCGCTATTCACCTGAAGGTGATTTTATTTGGGAATTGGATCTCCCCGAATCACTGAATGAAGGCTGGAAAGTAATAGCATTGGCAGATGGAAATATACTGGTACTGGGATTCTCTGGAGATCTTTTTCCTGAAATGGCCGCCTTGGTGCTCATAAGTCCTGATGCTCAGGTTTTGGAAGAGGTAACCTTCACAGCGCAAACCAGAATTTTTGAATTTTTGGAGAGCAGGAGAAGTATAGATGGACTTCAACGACAGAATGCGGAGATAGCCGTAGTTGTGCCCGTTATTCCAGGACAAGGTCAAGATCTGGTGCCTCGGTTACTTCGTTTTACTTCGAGCTTAGAAATGATTAGTGATGAGATTTATACTGATATTAATGCGAGCCTAAGTCATCCGGGTTCAGTTTTTCAAATTGGCATTGATGAGGATGATCAGACTCAAATTCACCTACACGGAAAGCTATCACCGCCTGATCCCGACATGAATTATTTCGTCATGAATATCACCTTAGATGGAGAGACCATAGAAGAAACCAACAGCTACGTGACAAAGGGTAATATCAGAAACTATCCATCAGGGGTTGCGTCATCTGAGTTAAGCCGTTCTATTTGGTGCGCCGCCGGTAACAATGAGGACGCAGGTATTTTTTCTGCGAACGGTATGGATCTCTTCAGCGTGGGTACTGAAATATCGGTTTTTCAAACGAGTAGCGAAGCCGATAGTCTTGCGGCAACTGTAATCAGTTCGTTTCCCGGAGGTGGCTACATCAAAACGGTTAAAAGAACCAGAGATGGTGGTTACGTGCTCTTGGGTACATGCAATGTTGTAGGCGATCAAACCTTTCCATCTGACTACCGAATTTTATTGGTAAAGTTGAGGTTTGACTTAGCCGTCGAATGGATTCAAAGCCCATCTTTGGGAGTGCCCGCCATAGGAACCGATATCCTAGAATTAGCTGATGGTTACCTAGTAACATGCACACAATACACTTTTTCAGAAATCAATAAACCCTTCTTGATTCAAACAGATATCATGGGTCAATTTTAATAAATCAGAACATGAAAAATCCACTATTCTACATCACAACAGGCTTTGCAATTATTTTAGCTTTCTCCGTTCAGGGACAAGTAAACTCCTGGTCAGTTTCTCTGACTTCTCAAGGTGAAGGGTCGGAGAGCATAAATAAAATGGAGACAGATGACTCAGGCAATATTTTCATTTCAGGAAGTTACAGTGGGAGTGAAAATGTAATGATTGGTGATGTCCTACTCGAACCCCAAGGTTCGCTTTTCTTGGATTCATTCTTTGGTAAACTGAGTCCATCGGGAGAGCCTCAATGGATTCACCCCCTCGGCGATCCTGGCACTGTATTTTTAGCAGTGCGTGACTTTACGGTCGATGATGAAGGGTTTTCATATGTCCTGATTTTTGTAGTTCCTTTCGTGGCGGATCTTCCACTTTCATTTGAATTTGCAGGTCTTACCCTCAATCATTTGCCAGGTGCAGGCGATACGAGCATACTTGTTAAGATCAATCAAGATGGCAACGGCATCTGGAGCAAAACGCTCACAGGTGATGCTAGCTCTGTGGCTAACGCAAACTTAACGCTCCTTTCTGATGGCAATATTTTGGTTTCGGGAAACTTTATTGGTGAGGCTCAATTTGACGAGATCAGTTTGTTTTCAGACGGAGGTGCTGGTCTGGATCTTTTTGCCGCAAAACTTGACGTAAATGATGATTTCGTTTGGGCCAATAGGTTTGGCTCTGTTGAGCTAGATCAATTTGTGGTAGCGGAGCCAGCTGATGATGGTGGTTATTTCATGTCAGGGTATTGGTCTGGAGAGGAATTTTCCATAGGTGGATTAACGGTGACTAATGACAATCCTGTGATCGGGGGCAATTTTGATAGATGGATAGCCAAACTTGATTTAGACGGAGTAGGTGAATGGTTGGTTCGTGAAGCGAGTTTAGGCGATGAAGCTGAGGCTGTTCTAAAAACAACTTCAGATGGGGGGGTTATGGCAGTTTCCTATGCATATGATCCAATTGAAATTGGAGATCAGAGTTTTGAAACAGGTGCAATAGCAGCGAGTAAGTACGATGATGGGGGTAATTTGGCTTTTGTAAAAGAACTAATTGCTCCTGAGGTTGGCGCTAACAGTGAACTTCTATTTCTCGAAGGAGATGGGGATACCTTTTTTCTATCGACGTCGTTTGCCTCCAACACAATAGAAATTGGTGGTGAAGTTTTTGAGAATCAAGGAGGAGAATCAGGTTCATACGACGGCTTATTACTTGAAATAGACAGCGAAGGAGATGTGACCGATGGTTTTTCTTATGGGGGTGATGATCAAGACTATTTCACTCCTGCCGTTTTATTACCTAGTGGTGATTTATTGATTTCGGGAGCCTTTAGTAGTAGTGAAATAACATTAGGTGAGACCACTCTAGTCAACTCGGGTGAATTCACTTCTGACTTCTTCATAGCCAATCTGTCCTTACCTCTTGGATTATTTGAGAGCTCATTCAATCGCAGCAATCTTTTGATCTACCCCAATCCGGCTGTAGACAATATTCAGATTTCGGGTCAACTTCAAAATGGCACGCCTGCTCTAGTTCGCATTTATACGCTAGAAGGTAGATTAATCGATGAAATCGTTCGAACTGCGAAGCCAAATAACCTGATAGATGTATCACATTTACAGACAGGTGCTTACCTAATTGAATGGGTTCAAGGAAATGATCAGTTTGTGGGCAAATTTTTGAAAAACTGAGCCCTGGATCAATGAGAACATCAGGATAAGCTATCACATTGATAAGGACAGTTTAGATTTCTTCATCGGGCTTTGGTTCCATAGATTTGGATAAGAAAGAGCCATTTTGACTTACAGTTATATATTTGTTGCTTTTGTCTAAAAGCGAAATACTTGTATAAAGCCGTTATAGTAGAAGACGATTCATTATCTGCAGAGGCATTTTCAGACCTACTGAAGGGAGGTGAATTCGATATTGAAGTGGCGGCGGTTTTCGATTCGGTATCGAGCGCTATCACAGGTATTCGGAATTCAGCTCCAGACTTATTATTTCTCGATATGGAACTAGGCGATGGAAAAGGATTTGACGTCTTGCAGGCCATAGGTGAGATTTCCTTTGAGGTGATCATTACCACCGCCCATGAAACATATATGTTGGAAGCAATTAAGCACTCTGCGCTGGATTATTTGCTCAAGCCGGTGGAAAAGCAAGAATTGAGAGAAGCGTTTCGTCGCTTTGAAAAACGTATTGCTCAAAAGGTTCCTAAAGTTGATCAGCAGTCAGTCAAATCAAATAAACTGGTTATCCCCAACCAAGAAGGGCTTATTTTGGTAGAAATTGAAGACATTCTTCGTCTTGAATCGGATGGACCGTACACTACCCTTCATCTTGCAGGTGGACAAAAGAAAGTATCGAGTAAGAACCTGGGTTTCTATGAGGAGTCACTAAAACATCATTCCTTTTTTCGGGTCCACCATAGTCACGTTGTGAACTTGAATCACGTGGCCAATTACGTGAGAGGAGAAGGAGGCCACGTAGTACTCTCAGACAAAAGTATAGTAGCCGTATCTCGCAGAAAAAAGGAAGATTTCCTCTCGGTACTTGGAGTCTGAACTGCCTGTGCTAGTGGTGTTTTGCTTCTTCTTTCCACTTGTTAAATGAACTTCGCCACTTATTAAGCACAGCATTGTACTAGGGATTTCTTTTCCCATACTTGCCTTGTGGAAACAAGAGATAATACATCGAATGAGCTCTCAGGTAAGGAGAATTCTTTTATTTTGGTGGAAAACCAATCTACCACTCACGCTAATTTGATGGAAGGGAATTCCAATCCATTTGTCGGTCTTCGAGCTTTCGACCCAAATGAGAGTCAATTGTTTTTCGGAAGGGAAGAACACGTTTCTGATGTCAGAGCAAAGCTCGAATCCAATCACTTTGTCGCAGTAGTCGGCACTTCTGGAACTGGAAAGAGTTCTTTGATTCGTGCAGGTGTTTTGCCTTCGATAGCTTCCGAAAACGAGAATGACGAGTCTCCCAATTGGCATATTGTTTCGATGAAGCCAGGGAATGACCCACTTGGAAATCTTTCCAAATCTGTTTCTGGTAAGTTCCAAAGCTTAGACGAGGATAAAACGCTGACTTTGATCAAGAGGAGTTCCTTGGGGTTGGTTCAGGCCATGCGTGGAATCATGGAATCCAATGAGCGACTCTTAATTCTTGTTGATCAATTTGAAGAGGTTTTTCGATTTACTACCGACGCATCTGAAGACGCCATGCAGGTGTACAATCATTTTGTGCAGACTTTGGTCGATACGATGCGTCAGCGCGATATTCCGATTTATCTCATTCTAACACTTCGATCTGACTTTTTAGGAGACTGTGTGCGCTTCGCGGGCTTACCCGAAGCCATTAATGATGGTCATTATTTAGTTCCGCGAATGCGCGAAGAGCAAATCAAGCGGGTCATTACGGGCCCGATAGCATTAGCCGAAGGTAGAATTTCCCCTCGTGTGGTGCAGAAAGTGGTTCAGGAGATGGGCAATGACTCCGACCGACTGCCCATTTTGCAGCATGCTTTAATGCGAACTTATGATGTTTGGCAATCTGCAGGAGTGACGGGTGAACCAATTGATGTGAAACATCTCGACCAAACGGGAGGCATAAATCAAGCATTGTCAACCCATGCCGACGAAGCTTTTAATGAGCTAAGTCAAGATCAGCAGAAGCTTGCTGCAAAAATATTTAAAGCATTAACCGTGAAGGCGGAAGGAAGTCGTGGGGTGAGAAGACCTATGAGCCTTAGTCAATTAATAGAAGTGACAGAAGCTTCGAGCGACCATATACTATCGGCTTTAAATCCTTTCAGAAAGTCAGGAAGAAGTTTTGTATCGCCTGGTGAGACGGCCGAAGTAAATGACTCGACCATATTCGATATTTCCCACGAAAGCTTAATGCGCGGTTGGAAACGCCTCAAAAACTGGACGGAAGAGGAGATGGATTCTGCTGCACTTTATGTGCGCATTTCAGAAGCGGCCGCTTTGCATAAAGAAGGTGCCGCCGCGCTCTGGAGAGATCCCGAATTGCAACTGGCTGAAGATTGGAAAGCGCGCCAAAAGCCAAATGATGCCTGGGGTTCGCTTTATCATTCAGGGTATTCTGATGCCATGAGTTTTCTGGAAAAAAGTCACGACCGGCAAGCGGCAGAGGTAGCAGCCAAAAAACGACGCTCACTATTGGTTCGGGCGGCCGTATTGGTTTTTGTAGTGGTGGTTACTAGCCTATCTGCTTGGGCACTTTACCAATCAAATATCGCTACTGAAAAATCACTGGAAGCTCAGGCAAAAAGTGAGGAGGCATTGAACGAAAAAGCGCGAGCTGAAACGGAAAAAGAGCGTGCAGTAGAAGCTTCTCAATTGGCTGAAGAGGCCCAACTCACCGCGGAAGAAGAGGCCGCAAGGGCCGAGCGTCAAGCTAAAATAGCGGCTGAGCAAGAAAGTCTTGCCAGCGAAGAGAGAAATAAAGCTGAATTGGCCGCAGCTCTGGCAATGACTGAGCGAGAAAAAGCCCTTCAGCAGAAGGAATTGGCCGACCTTAAAACGGTTGAGGCACTTACAGAAAAACAAAAAGCTGACTCCGCAAGAGATGAGGCCTACCGTTTGCGCATGATAGCCTTGAGTGAAAACGTGGCATATCAGTCGGCCCAAATTACCGCAGATCCTGAGTTGGCAGCGCTTCTGGCCATTGAGTCATTTAAACTGGCTCGCGAAAATGGGGGAGACCCTAACAATCCATCCCTTTACGCATCAGCACAAAGAGCTCTGGAGAATATAGATCGTTCCTACAGTCCTATCAAAAAACAATTAAATACCAGTGTCGTGGCAATGAGTGTTGCTGGATCAAAGGCTGCTGTCATAGATAAAGAAGGCTCGTTTACCACCTTCAATGTAAACAATGACTACACTACAATTGTCTCCGAAACGAAGCTCAAGGCAGGAGAGGAGCTCAACTCAGCTGTCTTCCTTAGTGCTAACCTTTCGTATGCGATCGGTTTACAAAATTTAAACATCAAGACTTCAGAAGGAACTGTTCTCAGCGGACATGAGGGATTTTTGAGAGGTGCGGCGAAAACGGCTGATGGTGCTCAATTGATCACAGGAGGAAGGGATGGACTCATCAAAGTATGGGACGGGAATTCTGAAGTGTATTCAAACGATTTAGGTTCTCGAGTGAGAGACTTGACGAGACTTGGAAACAAAGATGAGTTTCTTATTGCCTTAGAAAGTGGAAAGACATTAAAGTTTAAGCTTAACGATAAGAGGAAAATGGATTTTTCTTCTCGGAGTGGCGTTCGCGCTGAAACTCTTTCTTCTTCTACAAGCGGAAACAGAATAGCCATAGGGTACTCTGACGGAATTGTTGAACTTCTTTCAAAAAGCGGAGGCCAAATCGCACAAATTCCACATGTAGGAAGCATTAAATTCCTGGAACTAATTGAGGGTGACGACCTCTTGATTGTAGGCACCAGTGCAAAAGCGGTTTTCATTTATCAATTGAGCAATCCTACCGCATTGCCTATTGAAGTTAGAGACAATAGACCGATCGAAGCAGTGGCTTTTTGTCCTGTAAAAAAAGCGATCATCATTGCTACCTCAGACCGTAAACTCAAAGAATACCCCGTTCGAAATCAAGATTGGATCAACCAGCTGGAAAGTTTGGTGAGTCGCCAATTGACTGCGGCAGAGCGAGAAACTTTTATTGAAAAAGAATAAGTAAAACAGCATGACTAGACTACATCTATATCGAACTATAACAATTGCAGTTGGAATATTCCTGTTTCACACGATGATTGCGCAGAACAGTCCTTGTATGACAAAACTGAAAGATGCGGGACTATTGATAGAAGAGGGGAGAAATGATGAGGCTATCAATCTATTAAAAGATGCCCTTGAGAACTGCAACTTCTCGTCAGAAGACAAGATCACGGCTCACAAAGCTTTGATACTAGCCTACTTCGAAATTGATGATTTGGAAAGTGCCGATGCCTCGGCGGAAGCCATCATAAAAATCAATCCCAATTACAAGGCGGACAAATTGCGCGATCCTGCCGAGATGATCGCACTTTTTGAGAAGTACAAGCCGGTAGTGACATTCAGGGCGGGATTGACTGGTGGAATCAATAGTACTTCCGTCGAGGCATCGGCTACTTATTCTATTGTTACCGATGATGATACACCCGGATTAGCCAACTATGAATCAGAGGTAGGTTTTCAAATTGGCGCTACAGCTGAATACCGACTTTGGATGGAGCTTTGGGTAGGTTCGGGATTGAGCTTTCGGCGATCTTCCTATTCCAATTCTGTACCCAATGTAGAGGGAAGGACCATTTCTTACAGTGAAGACCTGAACTACTTTGATATACCGTTGAGCCTGAATTATTATTTTCTTGATTCCAAATTACAGCCCTTCGTTACTGCAGGCGGACAGGTCTCCTTTTTGGCTTCGGCAGTGGGAGAGCTTAGTCGTGACGATATTTCAGATCTTGTTGATCGTGACATCCAACGGGAAGATGTGATGGTTGGTTTTTTCGGTGGAGCTGGACTAGCCTATCAATATGGCAACCTTTCTTTCCGCTTATCGGCAAACTATATGTTCTACCCCGAAGAGGTTAATAAAGAAGGAACCCGCTACGAAAACTTGGAAAGCATTTTTAGGTACTACTACCTCGACAATGATTTTACCATCGACTTTTTGCAGGTCAAAGCGGGTGTGGTGTACCACCTAGGATTTAAGACCGCGAAATGATATCCTGTCTCTCCGCTTTATTCGTTTTAATGGGTTCAGCTCTTGCGAATTTTCCACTTGTAAAAGGAATCCTAGCACTTATTAAGGAATATTTGTTTGCTCTGTGGAATGCTTGTATCATCGTGTGGTGAATAAAGCTAGCACTAAGTTCAACACGATCTGAGACTAACAGGAATGATAAATGCTGAATAGCACATACAAAGTCTTCTTTTTTCTTTCTGTAAGCCTTCTTTTCAGCGGTTGCCAGAAGAGTGATGATCCATCTGATGGAATTCAAGAGATTTCTCAAGTCAAGATTCTAGGGGATTGGAATGTGGCAAATTCACATACCGTAGTTGCTGGAAATGGCGTCTATATTTTACTGTTTAGCGATGTCGAATCTCAATACATTGCTAAATTGATGACAAATGAAGGCGCAGAACTTTGGACCAAGAACATCAGTGAAGAAACCGGGCTAATTGCGTCAGAAGAATCACTCGCTATAGAAGAAGGCTTATACGATACGGATGGCACATTTGTATTTTTTTCTCACCGCAGACTCTTTAAAATAGATCTACAGGGAGAAGTGGTCTATGACAATCCTGATTTCCTATCAGCTTTTTCTAGTGGAGTTAGTTTTATAAGCATCCTAAACGCATTTGTGACCAGTGATGGCGGGTACCTTGTCACAGGAAGTATACGCGTAGGAACGGGCAATACAAGGGCTTATTATACGAAGTACTCCAAAGAAGGAGATGTTATATTTTCTAAGACTTATTTTATCGACACGGGTGGTAATATGGGTATAACCGGAGCTGTCGAGCAAGATGGTTTTTATATGTTGGGTGGCTATTATTCGGTGACTTCAGGAACAGGTAATAACCAATTTTACCTGCTTAAAATTTCATCTAGTGGTAAGCTAGTTTGGGCTCAGAACCACAGCACTTTGTCTACGGATTTCTTTTACCCTTTCAGCTACGAAGCAATACTTGGAAGGGAATTGATCCCCTTAGCCAATGAGCAAACCATGTATATTATGGTACCACCAAATGAATTTATGGCAGATCGGCGGTCGAAGGGATTTATCTTAGATGAAACGGGGGCTGTGGTCGACAGCATTTTCTTTGATTTATCCGACTCAAATGCCGCCGGTGGTGCACATCCCGGTATCGGAAAAGGTATTGTGCAAACAAATGAAAACTGTTTTGTCGGAATTATAAACCCTATTGCTAGCATTGAAGGGACTGTTCTTCCTAACGAAATCAATGTCCCCATCAATTACGAAATTCCAAATTTCGGTTATGTCTATACTATTGATGCTTTTGGAAGAATTGAAGATATGAAGTATGTCAACCGGTCTTTGTCGAATACTTTTACCGCTATTGCATTGCTGTCGAATGGGAATACTTTGATTTTCGGAGTTCAAGCGAGTATTAACAATGAGGTGCGGCTCATTTTAATTACCAACAAATGAGCGGGTTGAAAATATTGATTTGCCTATTCGCTTTGATTACTTGGGGATGTTCCAAAGATTCCGATTCAAGTCGGAGTTTCTCTTCTATCAAATTGCTTGATACCAGTACAGATTATTTGGCAAGAACCATATTAACACTTCCTGATGGTTCAGTTTTTATGGGCTGTGTGGGGCAGGAAGATGAAGGGAATCCAGGGAATTACGGAACTAGACCCTCCCTACTTGCCAAGTATGACGGTCAAAGTGCATTGGAATGGGTAATAGAATTACCACCGGAGGTATACGTACTATGGAAATGCATCTCGTTGAGCAATGGACACATTCTGGCGGTTGGATATGACAATGAGCGCAACTCCCAAATGGTTGGAGCGGTAATTTTGGATTCTGAAGGTACCGTATTGCATACAACAAGTTTTTTCAATCAATTATCCACTTCGAGTAGTGACGGTCCAAGAAGCACCGTAGATGCGATTCAAATTCAAGATGGCAGGATTATTTTGGTGATCCCAAACCGTATTACTGAGAATGGTAATGCCGTTCTGCGTGTCGTCTCATTAGACGATCAACTATTTGCTCTTGAAGACATTAATTACGAGAATCTGGACGATCTGGAAAATCGGGGGATGAGGCAATTTAGCATTGAGCAAGACTCTAACGGAGATCTTCTTATTGCAGGAACCATGATACGTACCGTGGGATCGGAGAACCCGTTCATGGGCATTATCAAATTAAGTAGTAGCCTTGATGTTATCAGTTCTCGGGCAATCACATCTTTAAGCATTCCTTTTCCAGGTCCTTTCGAAGGAAACTCCCGTGGTGAAATTGCATCTAATATTGCCCTTGATCCTATTGGTTATCCTGTTTTTGTGTCTTCATTGCGCAATCCAAACGATAGTCTTTATGAGCCACTTTTTAATTTGAGAGATCAAGAGTTTTTTATGCGTGCTCCGCAGTTTGAGCTTTGGAATGTCAATAGCAATGAAGTGGAAGCTCCGATAAAGCAAATCAGCGGTTATCCTTCCAATGCAATAATTCAGAAATTACGAAGTACAAGTGACGGCGGCTACATTATGGTTGGCACCTGCGGAGTAAACGATAATCAGGGTATTCCTTCAAATTACCAATTGCTCATCGTCAAAGTAGATCCGTCCTTGAATCTTCAGTGGTTGAGTTTTCCACGTATGCAATACGCTACACTTGGCGCAGATATAATCGAATCAGGGGGAGGCTACTTAGTCACTGGTTCACAACGTTTCCTCGGTCAAACGAATAAGCCTTTCTTTTTACGAATCAATCAATCGGGAATTATAGAATAATCCGATTTAGCAAAAATGAAAATCATGAGAAAAATTAACTATTGTCTATTTAGTGCTTTGTATCTTTCCAGTCTTTCCATGCAGGTAGATGCGCAAACGCCTGAATGGCAAAGTGTAACAGAGTCGGGTGGTGCGGAGAGTGAAACGGCTAGACTGATATCAGAAGATCAGGATGGAAATGTTTTTGTTGCGGGGAATTATTCAGGTGATTTTTCATACGCAGGTCAATCTTTTGAGTATTCGGAAAACGAGAACCCAAGTGGTTCAGATGCTTTTCTCTCAAAATTAAGTCCAGATGGAACCACGGTATGGTCCATAAATCTGGGCAATCCAAATACTCAACTTTCATATTTTTCAGGATTGGTAAATGACTTTGAAGGTAATACCTATCTCTGCGGAATTATTCAACCTACTGTACCTGGTTTAATGGTATCATTTGCCGGGTTTGAAGTAATCGCAAACCCGCCAAACTCTGCGTTCTTATGTAAAATTGATGCTGATGGAAACGGTGTATGGATCAAGACATTTAGTGCATCGGGAAGCGATTTCCTAATAACGGTAAACCCCTCTCTCGGAATAGATAGTAATGACGATCTTATTCTTGGTGGTTCTTTTACAGGTACATTGGACTTAGATGGTACAATTTTATCAGTGATAGGAAATCATTTTGACCACTTCACAAGTAAGTTTGATTCAGATGGAAATGTGCTTTGGGCCAAAAGTTTCGGGAGTTCCAATACAGAACAACTCTTAACCTTAAGCGTGGCAAGCGACGATGGTATATTTCTCGGTGGATCTTGGTCAGGGGATAGTCTCTTTTTGGGTGACTTAGTTGTCGTAAACGACGACCCATTGGTGGGTGACAATTTTGATCGGTGGATTGGAAAGTTGAATTCAGATGGAGAGGAAATACTTCTAAGCCGAGAAGCCGTTGGTGGTTCTAACCCTTTTCTTGTGAACCCCGCAGCTATTGCACCTGCAGCAGATGGTGGTGCAATGATCCTTTCGGGTGTCTATAATCCAATCACGATTGGCGGAGAA
This sequence comes from Cryomorphaceae bacterium 1068, assembly GCA_027214385.1. NCBI lineage: Bacteria > Pseudomonadati > Bacteroidota > Flavobacteriia > Flavobacteriales > Cryomorphaceae > Cryomorphaceae bacterium 1068. Next base: position 104,653 of record JAPVXR010000011.1, read on the forward strand.
GAAATCAGTGAGAATGGAGTGTTGATGACAAAATATAACTTTGAGGGACAGCTGGCATCCGTTGAATTCATTGCTGAATTGACACCTTCAGGGACCATCATTCCAGATGGTAATGGAAACTACTTTTATGCTGGGAATTTCACAACGCCGGAAATAACCATAGGTACGGATGTATTTTCCAACATGGGTGGAGCAACGGGTACGACCGATGCGGTGTTAATCCAATGCGATGAAAATGGGGCCACCAATTACGCACTGCAAATAGGGGATGTAGAGAATGAATCTATTTCAAGATTGAGATTGATGTCGTCGAGTCAATTGTTGGTGGCTGGAACGTACAATAGCTCAAGCTTAAGCTTAGGTGGCGAAACGCTTGAAAATATTGGGTTTCTGACCAATGATTTTTTCTTGGGTAATTTGGATTTCACTACGGGGCTTATCGAATGGAACGATGCCGAGGAAATTTCTGTTTTTCCAAATCCAGCTAGCGACTTACTTAGCATCGACTTACCATCCATTGAAAGAGGTAATTCCAAGGTGTCCATTTTCGACATGAATGGTCGTGTTGTTTATCAAGCCAATGAAAGGATGAGCAAGGTGAAGCGTTTGGATGTGTCTTTCCTCGAAAACGGAATTTATGTTTTGGATATCCAAGGGGCAGAAGCTCATTATGTGAGCAAATTTATTGTCAATAAGTAAGCAGCACTTGCTGCACTTTCAGAAATCATTAAGACTTTGAATAGGAAGCCTCCACTTTGGTGGCTTTCACTTTTTTTGAATTGAACTCAAGCCATAAGGTTTGAGGGGTTCAACAGCAGGGAAAGGCAAATTTATCTTTAGGATGTGGCGTCGGAAAACGAAGATTACCCCACTTATTAAACCATCTATGCCACTTGTTAAGAATCTTTGTAATTCCGCTTAACAAGTGGCATACTTGTATTGAGGTATCCTCTAGAGACATAAAAATAGGCGAGCTTCTTAAATCAAACCGTAAATGACTATCGTATTCATCGTAGTATTTCTTTTGGCAGGCATAGCAGTTGGTTTTTTTGTGTCCAAAGCAAAGGCAGCGAAAGAGCAGAGCTCTGTATTGCAATTCCTGAAGGCCTCCGCTACAGGTCAGATAGCCGATGAAGCTGGAATGCCTGATCGGGCTAGAGAAATTGCAATACTGATCAAGTCAACACAGGAAGAAGAGGAGATCGAAAAGTCTACAAGTGATCCTGCAGTCGATGAAAACATTGATACTACAATAAAAGAACGACTCAATAATACCCTTATCATCAATGAACTCGGGCAAAAAATCACTTCTTCGCTCGAACTTGAAAACACCTTCGATCACCTACACCACACCCTCAACTCCTTAATGGATGCTTCCGCATTGGAATTGGGCGTGTACAATGAAGAGATGGAAAGATGGTCGGTTTTCTCCAATCTGGAAAAGCCTCATGTGGGTGAGTACAATAATCACTTTGCAACTTGGGTGCTTAAGAATGACCGTGTGGTTTTCTTGAATGACGCCGAACTTGATTACGGCCGATTTGTGGATACGCCTCTGCAATTGAAAGGTGGAGAGATGGCTCAAAGTCTGATGTCGTTTCCCATTTCCATTGATGGAATCGTTCGCGGAACCATTACTATCATCAGCTTTAGAAAAGACGCTTTCAACGATTACCACAAGGACAGCATCGATCAGCTTCTCGGCTTTCTTTCGGTGGCTTTGCAAAACGCTTTCACTCACGAGCAACTCAATCTTTTGAAGATTAGAGCAGAACAGAGCGAAAAACACGAGCAACAGTTCCTGGCAAACATGAGCCACGAAATTCGCACTCCGATGAACGCCGTTTTGGGAATGACGAATCTCCTTCTCGATACGCCCATGAACGAGAAACAAGTGAAGTACCTCAGGGCTATCAACACCTCTTCGAAGAATCTACTGGTTATTATCAACGATATTCTCGACCTCAGCAAGCTCGAAGCGGGTAAAATGGAAATCGAACGGATCCCTTTTCGCATAAGAGATGTCATTGAAAATGTGAGTGAAACAAACCGATTTAAAGCAGAAGAGAAAGGCTTAAACTTCGAAATAAACATCAGTCCCGACATACCCGATGTAGTAAAAGGCGATCCGACCAGGCTCAATCAAATTATCACCAATCTATGTTCCAACGCCATCAAGTTCACCGAAAAAGGACGTATTACCATAAGTGTGGATCAGCCCAAGGATAGCCATTTTATCTCTTTCCGAGTAATCGATACAGGAATTGGAATTCCCGAAGACAAATTGCACTTGCTCTTCAGCAACTTTAAGCAAGTAGATTCAAGTACGTTTAGAAAGTACGGTGGTACAGGGTTGGGACTTTCTATCTCAAAAACACTGATCGAACTGCAAGGTGGAAAGGTAGAAGTGAAAAGTGAATTAGGGAAAGGATCCGAATTCTCAGTGCAAATTCCATACGAAGTGGGTGATGTGGATGATGTTAAGAGTTTGGATGGCGATAAAAAGTCCGACTACAGCTCATTGACTGGCATGAGAATCCTCATTGCAGAGGACAACGAGTACAATCAAATTGTGGTAAATGACACTTTGGAATCGTTGATTCCTGATGTACACCTAGACATTGCCGAGAATGGCTTGATTGCTCTGGAAATGGCAACGACCAATGAGTATGATGCGATTCTTATGGATGCTCAAATGCCCGAAATGGACGGATTGGATTCTACACGTTCGATTCGAAAATTAGCAGACTCCGACAAATCTAAAATCCCAATCATAGCCCTAACCGCAAGCGTGCACAAAGCCGATATCGATAAATGTCTGGATGCGGGAATGGACGATTTCGTTCCCAAGCCTTTTACACGCGATGAACTACTCGGTACGCTGGCCAAATATTATGAAAGTGCGAATCCAAAAACCGAGGTGAAGAAACAATCGGTTCCTGCCAAAGAAACTCCATCTGAGGTATCAGAGAATGCCATTGTTGCACCTCAAAATGGTATGGTTACACATCTGGAATTCTTGCGCGAATTTGCCGAAGGCGACGAAACGAGAATGAGAAAGTACGTGGGTATGTACCTGAAGCTTCTTCCCGGGAATCTGGAGAAGATCGAAGCTGCCACTGCTCAAAATGACAATGAATTGCTCGTAAAAGTACTGCACTCCATGAGGCCACACCTCAACTATATGGGGATGAAGAAGGCAGCTGAAATTGCAGGGAATATTGAAAGTGCCGTGCGAGAAGAAGCTGATCAGTCATTTGTACCTGAGGCGGCACAAACAATTTTAAATCAATGTAAAAAATCTGAAGGCGAACTAAATGAATGGCTTAGCAAATAAATTTACGGGCAATCGCACCAAGCGCATCTGCATTGTAGATGATGACGAGATGCTCAGCATGATGCTGGAAGATCATCTCGCCAAAAACCCGTCGTATTTCATAGAAACATTTCCTACGGGTGAGGATTTTTTAAAAATCTTGGATGAGGAAGAAACCCCTGATGTGATTATCTTGGATTTCAATTTGGATTCAATTCAGCCCGAAGCAATGAATGGTCTTGAGGTGTTGAAGCAAATTAAATCCTACGATCGAACCATAAAAGTAATCATGTATTCATCTCAAGAACAATACGGCAAAGCTTTACAAACCATTTCGACGGGTGCAGTAGAATACATCATCAAGGACGATGGGGCGTTTCAAAAAATTGAAAAAATTTTAAGGGCCTTAAGCTAAAGAGATTGCTCCTACAAAACCTATGGATAGCCGAGAGTTAAATATATTGATTATTGAAGATGACCCGTTTATCACGATGGTTTATCAAGATCATATGGAAGCTTCAAAAGCTGCTCATTTCAAGTGGGATGTATGCACTGACTTGGCATCGGGTATCTCCGCATTGGGTAGTAAGTCGTATGATGTTCTTCTGCTGGATTTAAACCTTCCCGACTCAGACCACGAAAACACCGTTTCTCGAATACCTGAAATATCAGACCATCTTCCCATTGTGGTGATGACCAGTACCAATGACGAACTACTGGCTCTTAAAACCATGAACATGGGTGGGCAGGATTATTTGATTAAAAACAAGCTCGACCCTACGCTATTTATACGGTCGATGCTATATGCCATTGAGCGCCACGAACTGAAACGAGAACTGAAATCAGCCAAGAAAAAAAGCGACGATTTGTTGTTGAATATTCTTCCGGCAGAAGTTGTGAAAGAAGTCAAAGTAAATGGTTTTGCTGAAGCAAAAGAATTCGATCAGGCCACTATAATATTTACTGATTTCAAGGGGTTTACAGCGATGAGTGAAAAGGTTAGTCCAAAGCAATTGGTCAAAGACCTTCACGAATGTTTCTCAGCTTTTGATAGAATTACTTCGGCGTACGGAATAGAAAAAATAAAGACGATTGGAGATGCTTACATGGCGGCTGGCGGATTGCCAACACCCAATAAAACCCATGCCACCGATATCATTAATGCCGCTTTTGAGATGAGGGATTTTGTAGCCGAAGGCAAAAGGAGAAAAATAGAAAATGGTCTTCCTTATTTTGAGATAAGAATTGGCATAAACACGGGGCCGGTAGTGGCCGGTATTGTTGGTCTAAAGAAGTTTCAGTACGACATTTGGGGAGATACCGTCAACACCGCCAGCCGCATGGAAAGTAGCGGAGAAATAGGTGAGGTGAACATTAGCCGCACAACCTACGACTTGGTGAAAGACAATTTGAATTTCCATTTTGAGTCAAGAGGCAAGTTAGAGGTCAAGGGAAAGGGGTTGATGGAAATGTGGAGAGTCCATTCAAACAAATGAGTCAGCATATGCTAATCAGAGTGATTTCTTGACCTCGGAATTCCACGCTCTCATCTCTTCTTTTTCCTAACATGGCCTGACCGATTGGAGATGCAGGGGAGATGACAAAGTAGATCTTGCCATCTAATTCAACCTTGCCCATGCCCATTGCCATGAAATAAACGCCCGATGTGGTTTCTACCAAACTCCCTGTTTGGACGAATGCTGATTTTTCCGATGGCAGGTGTTTGAGGGAGTTGGCTTGTTCCTTCAATTCAATCAAGCGTTTGCTCAGATTGTCGAGTTCCGTTTGAGCCATAGCGCGGCCGACGGCGTGTTTATCGCCTGCGGTGCTCTTCGATTCTGAATTGCGTGATTCCTCCAAGCCTTCGATTTGGACTTGGAGTTCTTTGATTTTCTCGTTGGTATTTTCCAATAAAAACCGAATAAGTTCAACTTTGGGTGCAGTGGTCATAGTGTCAATTTGCAGGAATTATTAGTGATTGATGACAGCTTTTATCTTCTCTTGTAATGCGGGCACGACCTCTTTTTCAAACCAAGGATTCTTTCGCATCCATATTCCGTTGCGAGGCGACGGGTGGGGGAGTGGAAAGAATTCGGGAAGGTAGTCATTAAAGGTTCTGACCGTTTCGGTGAGGGTCGATTTTCGATTAGTGCCCAAGTAAGCTTTTTGAGAGTATTGGCCAATGAGCAGCTTCAGCTCCAAGCCATCCAGCGTATCGAATAATTGATCGTGCCAGGTCGCTGCGCATTCCGGTCGTGGAGGCAGGTCTCCGCCTTTTCCTTTTCCCGGATAGCAAAAGCCCATTGGCGCTATTGAAAATAGATCTTCGTTGTAAAAAGTAGCTTCATCAACACCTAGCCATTTCCTCAGATTTCTCCCACTAGGATCCATAAAGGCTATACCCGCCTCATGGGCAATCCTACCCGGGGCTTGACTTACGATGGCAATCTTGCTCTTACTACTCCCGCTTAAGATGGGTTTGGGCCCGAGCGGAAGGTGCTCACAGCAGATGGTGCATTGGCGGATGTCATGAATTAGGCTCATTGCCGCACCAAGAAAAAGAAAAAAGCCCGAACTAAACGATTCGAGCTTTGGTCATTTAATGGTTGTTATAAATGATGCCTACCAAGGGAATTCTTCTGCCCAGAAAAATCCCACAACATTGGTTTCTTGACTGGTAAATGCATTGAAAGTGGCGTCAACTTCTCCAATTACAGAATAAACTCCTGCAGCTGTTGACACGTCTCTTGAAATCTTGATGGTACCCTCTGCGTTTCCGGTGAAAGGTGACCCACTGATTGAGTAGAACTCTGAGAATACTTCGGTCATGCCTCCGGTATCTTGTAAGTCCAAGCGGAACGGGAACAACGTGTGATCCTTATTAACCGCATCACTGGAAGCAGTATCTTGAGGGATACTGATTCGAAAGAAAAAAGTAGCCGTATCTGTACTGATCAGAAACTGTCTGTAATAATCCAGATCCAAAAGTTGTCCATCTGCGTCATTTACACTTGTGCCACCTGTACTCACTGTTGTGCCATCGGGATAAGTAATGTCAAATGTGGAACCTTCAGTCCCACTTACGAAGCTAAAGCCGGTATTTGTGGGTGGGTTAGAAGGCCCGTTGTCATCATCGTCGTCATTGCAGCTCACCAATCCAACACACAAAAGCATCATCACAGCCCAAATGAAATTGTTCTTCATGTTTTATTTTTTTGAATTTTGGACAAAACTAAACGCATAGACTCCATTTGCAAATGGACTAGGTTTAGAGCATGTGCATTACTTTGGTGTATATTTAGTTGTAGAATAATGTTTTAGAGTGATCATGAGTCAGGTTTAGTGAGGTGGAAATCATGAGAATTAGTGAGGAGCCTTCACCTTTCTCAAAGTGAAGAGTGACTCAGTACAACCAACGTTTATCATTTTTTAACCCGAGCCAAATCAATTTATTGTCATGTTTGTTGACTTCTCAACATTGGTGAAAATGCCGGAAAGATAATGGCGGTATTCATCTCAAATGCATTCAAAGATGGCGGAGTATCCTCCGTTCAAAAAATAGATACCAAGAAATGACAAACTCAGCTCTCTCGGTAATTCCCGAGATTCCGGTAGAAGACTTTTTTAAAAACCCCGAGATTTCCGCCTTTCGGATTTCGCCCGATGGGAAATACTACTCGTATTTAGCGCCGTGGAAGAGCAGGATGAACATCTTCGTGAAAGAAGTGGGCAGCGATGAGGCGAAACGAATTACCGGCCAAACGGATCGCGATATCCAAGATTGTTTTTGGGCCAGTGCAGAACGAATCGTTTACCTTAAAGATGACAACGGGGATGAGAATTTCTACCTCGTAGCTTTAGATCCCGATGGAAGTGATCTAAAGCCCCTCACGAGAATAGAAGGAGTGCGAACCCAAATCATCGACGATTTGGAAGAAGACAAGGAACACATGATCGTGGGGCTGAATAAGCGCAACCCGCAGCTTTTTGATCCTTACCGCCTCAATGTGAAAACGGGCAATCTGGAATTGATCATGGAGAATCCTGGTAACATTACGGGCTGGATGACCGATCACGACGGCAAGCTCCGCGTGGCCATGACCAGTGATGGGGTGAATACTTCCTTGCTCTACCGCGATTCAGAAGATCAGTCTTTCGAAACCATTCTCACCACCAGCTTTAAGGAGACACTCAGCCCTGAGTTTTTCACTTTTGACAACAAGAAACTTTACGCAAGTAGTAATTTGGGCCGAGATAAATCGGCCATCGTCGTATTCGATCCCAAAACGGGAAAAGAGGAAAACGTGCTCTACGAAGATCCTGACTTCGATGTGAGCGGATTGGGCTTTAGCCAAAAAGAGAAAAAGCTCACCGCCGTTTCGTACACGGGCATCAAGCACAAATACCATTTCTTTGACGAGGAGAGGAAAGCCATGCACGAGAAGTTGCAAAAGGAGTTCCCCGAGATGGAAATTTACTTTGTCTCGAGAAATGATGAAGAGGATAAATTTATCATCAGAACACATAGCGACAAGTCACTCGGTGCTTACAGTTTATATGATAAGGCGAATGGTGAACTGACTTTTATTGGCAATACGGCACCCTGGCTTGACGAAAAACATATGGCTTCGGCGACGCCAATCAAATACCAAAGCCGCGATGGATTGACCATTCACGGTTACCTTACTTTGCCGGCAGGCTACGATATGGATTCGGCTAAAGGCCTGCCCGTAGTGGTCAATCCACACGGAGGACCATGGGCCAGAGACACATGGGGCTTCAATCCCGAAATTCAGTTGATGGCCAATCGAGGTTTCGCTGTATTGCAAATGAACTTCCGTGGATCAACGGGATTTGGTCGCAAGTTCTGGGAAGCCTCCTTCCGCGAATGGGGAAAGAAGATGCAAGACGACATCACCGACGGTGTGAACTGGTTGATAGAAAAAGGTATCGCTGACAAAGACCGCGTGGCTATCTATGGCGCCAGCTATGGCGGGTATGCTACCCTTGCAGGAATGGCCTTTACACCCAGCATGTACGCTTGTGGAATTGACTACGTAGGCGTGTCGAATCTTTTCACTTTTATGGGAACTATCCCTCCGTATTGGGAGCCGTTTAAAAAGATGATGTACGAAATGGTGGGCGATCCTGAAGACGAAAAGGACGCAGAGATGCTCCGCGCAGCTTCCCCTGTTTTTCATGCTGATAAAATCACAGCACCTCTTTTCGTAGCTCAAGGAGCAAAAGATCCACGCGTAAATGTGGATGAAAGCGATCAGATGGTGGCAGCAATGAAAAAGCGAGGAGTTGAGGTGGAGTATATGGTGAAGGAGAACGAAGGACACGGCTTCAGAAATGAAGAGAACCGCTTTGAATTTTACAGGGCGATGGAGCACTTTCTCGCGGGGCATTTATAAAACGTGACGGAGAAAGATATCTCTTAATTAGACCTTTTCTAACTCCTTTATTTGCCTCAAGTAACTCAGGTCACATTTTCCTGAATTCTACTCCTTATCTTTAGCTGTTGAATAAAACCTATCGAGATGAAATCACATTATGAAGTAATTATAGTAGGCGGTGGAACGGGAGGAATAATGACTGCTGCTCAGTTAAAAAGAAAGAGACCCAACACTGAGGTAGCTATTATCGAACCGGCAAAAGATCACGTCTATCAGCCGGCGTGGACGCTAGTAGGAGCGGGAACTTTCGATTACGATGCGACAATAAGACCCGAGAAAGATCAAATTCCGAAGGGGGTAGAGTGGATAAAAGACTTCGCAACGACTTTTGATCCTGAAAACAATAAAGTAAGCACCAAGTCATCCGGAGATTTCACCTATGATTATTTAGTTCTGACCCCGGGAATTCAAATGGACTTGGACGCCCTTCCAGGTCTGAAAGAAGCACTGGGAAAAGATGGGGTTTGCAGTAATTACACAGATCCAAATTATACTTGGGAAGTACTCAAGAAATTTGCTGGAGGAAATGCCGTATTCACGCAACCTGCTACTCCAATAAAGTGCGGTGGTGCACCTCAAAAAATCATGTATTTGGCGGAGCACTATTTGCGTAAGAATGGCCTCCGAGATATGTCCAACGTTATATTTGCTACGCCGGGCTCTGTGATTTTCGGAGTGAAAGAATTTGCGAAAACATTGAATAAGATCATTCTGGAAAGGGATATCATATTCAAGCCTTACTATGCGCCATCGAGGATAGATGGACCGAATAAGACCATCTACTTTCATTACTCAGAGCCAGGAGAGAATGGCTGTGTGATAAACGAAGGAAATTTGATTAATGAGCGACTCGAAGGTGAAACCGTGATTGCGATGCCTTACGATATGCTCCATTTGGCTCCGCCTCAGTCAGCCCCCGATTTCATTAAGGACTCTCCTTTTTCATTTAAAGAAGGTGCGAATAAAGGCTGGATGAATGTAGATATAAACACCTTGCAGAACCCTGATTATCCCAATGTATTTGGTTTGGGCGATTCGGCGGCATTGCCCACAGCAAAAACAGGAGCAGCTATTCGAAAGCAAGCACCTGTTGTAGTAGGTAATATCATCCATATCATGAACCACGACAGCAAGCCGCAGGAGAAATACGAAGGATATAGTTCCTGTCCATTGGTAACGGGTTATGGAAAAATGGTATTGGCCGAATTCAAGTATGGAAACGTGCGCGATAGCGATCCATTCCTCAGCAAGTTTGTGGATACTACCAAAGAGCAATACAGTATGTGGATCCTCAAAAAATACGGACTTCCTTATCTCTATTGGAATCAGATGATGAAGGGGAAAATGTAATATTCTTTTAAGTTTTTTCTTTCCCAAAAAACAGTGATTGAAATCACAATTGAGAAAGAGATGTCTTGTACCTTTGAAGCCGTGAATCATATGTGTTGAGAGAAACAAAACAGAGATCGACAGAGGACGTTTATCGCTTGGTAGCGAAACCAACTTCCTTTTTTCAAATAATTCTGAAATCATTTAAACGCCCGATCATTCGGGCGTTTTTTTTTAGCAAAATCTATGGATGTTGAAATATTAGCTCGAATTCAGTTTGCCTTTACGGTAGCGTTCCATTACATCTACCCTCCATTGAGTATTGGTATTGCATTGGTTATGGTGTTTATGGAGGGTATGTACCTGCGTACGGGTAAGAAGGTGTATGAGAATATGACCCGTTTTTGGGTAAAGATATTTGCCTTGACTTTCGGTATTGGCGTCGCTACGGGAATTGTGATGGAGTTTGAATTCGGAACAAATTGGGCCGTCTACTCCAGGTATGTTGGTGATGTATTCGGCTCGGCTCTGGCTGCCGAAGGGATTTTTGCATTTGCATTGGAGTCGGGATTTTTGGGCATTCTTCTTTTTGGTTGGAATCGAGTGAGCAAGAGGGTTCACTTTTTTTCTACTATAATGGTCACTTTGGGGGCGATGTTTTCTGCCATTTGGATTGTTGTGGCCAACTCTTGGCAACAGACTCCCACAGGATTTCACATTGTAGGAGAAGGTATGCAGGCACGAGCTGAGATTACAGATTTTTGGGCCATGGTATTCAATCCTTCTTCCATTGAGCGAATAAGTCATGTTTGGATCGGAGCTTTCTTGGCGGGAGCATTCTTGGTAATGAGTGTTCACGCCTATTACATCCTGAAGGGGCGCAATATCGATCTTTCGAAAAAGGCATTTGGAATAGCGCTGAAAGTGGCAGTTGTTTCTTCCTTGATGCAACTTTTTACGGGGCACCAAAGTGCGGAAGTTGTAGCCGAATATCAACCCATAAAATTGGCTGCTATGGAGGGGCATTATGATAGTCTTTCAGTAGCTGACCTCTATATTCTGGGTTGGGTCAATGCCGAGAAGAAAAAGACCACGGGACTGAAGGTGCCGGGTGGTTTGACCTTTATGCTTCATCAGGATGTTGAAACGCCTGTCAAGGGCTTGGATGCCTTTCCCGAAGAAGATCATCCCGATATGATTAATGCCGTATTTCAGACCTATCACATTATGGTAGCCATCGGGATGGTTCTCATTGGCTTGAGCCTCTTCGCCGCATTTCATCTTTATCGAGGTACCCTTTTTGAGAAGCGATGGCTCATGTGGGTTTTTGTACCGGGAGTCTTGCTTCCACAAATAGCCAATCAGTTTGGCTGGTATACTGCCGAAATGGGCCGTCAGCCTTGGGTGGTGTATGGGCACTTGAGAACAAGCAATGCTCTAAGCGAAACCGTAACGGCAAACCATGTGGCATTTTCACTCGTCCTGTTCACTCTCGTCTACATGCTCCTGTTCGGACTCTTCATATACCTTTTGAGTCGTAAGATTAAGCATGGCCCTGATGATCCCGAATTGCACCAACACAGTCCGCGTCATAGTCAAATGGCATCATCCGTAAATCAGTAGAAATAATGGAAACGTTTTTAGGATTCGACTACCCCACCTTATGGTTTTTTGTAGTGGGAGGTGTATTTACCGGATACGCCATATTGGATGGCTTTGATTTGGGAGCAGGAGCTGTGCACCTCTTTTTCAGGAAAGAAAAGAGCCGCCGTATTGCACTGAATGCCATTGGCCCTGTTTGGGACGGAAATGAAGTTTGGTTGGTTATTGGAGGTGGAGCCTTGTTTGCCGGTTTTCCCATTATCTATGCCAATATGTTCTCGGCTTTTTACATTCCGTTTATGCTCTTTTTGGTTGTGCTTATTTTTCGAGCCATCGGGATTGAGGTGCGCTCAAAAGAGGAGAATAAAACATGGAGAAAATTTTGGGATGTAGCCTACAGTTTATCTTCTATTTTGATAGCCTTTCTTCTGGGAGTAGTAGTAGGTAATATCATTCTTGGGATTCCCTTGGATGAAGATCACCTCTTTCGTGGTAGCTGGTTGGATTTTCTGAATCCTTATTCCATCTTGGTCGCTATTACGACGGTAGCACTATTCATGATGCATGGCTCTATATACCTCACCATGAAAACGGAGGACCGACTATACGACAGGCTAACCGTTCTCGTGAAGAATTCCACGATATTTTTTGTCATGAGCCTGATTGTCGTAACCATTTATACGCTACTCTATCTCCCGCATATGGTCGATCAACTCAGCGCGCATCCCGTGATGTTTATCATTCCTTTGATTATGATGCTGGCTGTTGCCAATATCACTCGCCAAATATCTAAGCGAAAGTACCTCTACGCATTTCTCTCTTCGGCTTTAGTAATGGCTATGCTGCTTATTATCGTGGCTCTAGAGCTTTATCCGACGGTGATTTTTGCTCCGAATAGTCCTGAAAATAGTCTGACCGTGTACAATGCAGCTTCTTCCGAGAAGTCATTGGGTATTATGCTCACTTTCGCTGCTATCGGAGTACCATTGGTCGCCTCGTATACTGCCTTCGTATTTTACACTTTCAGGGGAAAAGTGAAATTGGATGAAACGAGTTACTAAGCTACCTCAGGCGGGCAAAAAGCTATTGTAAATTGTCAAGAAGGGTGGAATCAACCTTATTCGGCAATGTCACTTTCAGTTTCGACTCTTCTTCCATGGCTCTCTTGATAGCAAAAATCGCCTCATCATTTCGGGCCCAGCTCCTTCTGGCTATTCCGTTATTAACGTCCCAGTGAAGCATGCTTTTCAACTTCTTTTCGCTGGATGCGCTACCGTCGAGAAGCATACCGAATCCGCCGTTTATCACTTCGCCCCAGCCTACGCCGCCGCCATTATGCAAACTCACCCAAGTGGCGCCACGGAAGGCATCGCCAACAAAGTTTTGGACGGCCATGTCAGCGGTAAATTGTGACCCGTCGTAGATGTTGCTGGTTTCCCGGTAAGGGGAATCCGTTCCTGAAACATCGTGGTGATCCCTTCCGAGAATGACTGGCCCGATGTCGCCTAAAGCGATAGCCTCATTAAAAGCCTTCGCAATTTTTACGCGTCCCTCAGCATCGGCGTAAAGGATGCGAGCTTTGGAGCCCACAACTAATTTATTTTCTCCTGCAGCCTTGATCCAGCGAATGTTATCAGACATTTGCTGCTGGATCTCTTCGGGGCTGTTTTCTTTGATTTTCTCCAAAACCTTCGCAGCTATGGCATCCGTTTTTTCCAAGTCAGAATCCTTATCTGAGGCACAAACCCATCTAAAAGGACCGAAGCCATAATCGAAACACATCGGCCCCATTATGTCTTGAACGTAAGATGAGTACTTGAAATGAATGCCATCATCAGCCATGACATCGGCACCCGCTCGTCCTGCTTCCAGCAAAAAGGCATTTCCATAATCGAAGAAGTAGGTGCCATTTGCCGAATGCTTGTTGATGGCAGTAGCTTGCCTCTTCAGGCTTTCTTGCACAGAGGAGTGGAATTTTTCGGGATCTTCCACCATCATTTGGTTCGCTTCTTCGTAGGTCAATCCTACAGGGTAGTAACCACCTGCCCAAGGATTGTGCAATGAAGTTTGGTCAGAACCAAGTTCAACAAAAATTCCCTCTTCGTAAAACTGCTCCCAAACATCTACCGTATTTCCAATGTAAGCAATGGATACCACTTCTTTATTGGCCTTAGCCAATTTCACCCGTTCTACCAATTCAGACATTTCGGTAATGATTTCATCTACCCAGCCTTGCTCGTGTCTTTTGTGAGCCGCCTTTGGGTTGATTTCGGAAGTCACTGACACACAGCCTGCAATATTTCCGGCTTTTGGCTGAGCTCCACTCATCCCTCCCAATCCACTGGTTACGAATAGCTTTCCTTCCAGTCCCTCTCCATGTTTCGAAATTTTTCTACCTGCATTCAAAACAGTGATGGTTGTACCGTGTACAATTCCCTGCGGTCCGATGTACATATAAGATCCTGCAGTCATTTGTCCATACTGAGTTACGCCCAGTGCATTGAACTTTTCCCAGTCATCGGGTTTGGAGTAATTCGGAATCATCATTCCGTTTGTAACCACTACTCTGGGGGCATTTTTGTTGGATGGAAACAGGCCCATTGGATGACCACTATACATGACCAATGTCTGTTCATCTGTCATTTCAGAGAGATACTTCATAGTGAGCAGGTACTGTGCCCAATTTTGAAATACTGCACCATTTCCTCCATAGGTAATCAGCTCATGGGGGTGTTGTGCCACTTTTGGATCCAAGTTGTTTTGGATCATAAGCATGATGGCAGCTGCTTGTTTTGTTTGAGCCGGATACTCAGATATGGCTCTGGCATGCATCTCATAATGTGGTCTGAACCGGAGCATGTAGATGCGGCCAAAATCATTCAGCTCTTTGTAAAACTCGGGAGCCAATATGGGGTGAAACTTAGGGTCGAAATACCGAAGCGCATTTTCCAAAGCCAATTTCTTTTCGGTAGGAGTCAGAATTTCTTTTCGTTTCGGAGCGTGATTCGTATCAGGGTCGTAAGGTCTTGCGTCGGGTAAGTGATTGGGGATCCCTTCACAGATGAGTTCCTTAAAAGCCTTTGTATTTTCTCGAATTGAAGTTTCCATTTTGAATTTTATTTGAATCGTCCCTTTTTTTTATCAAAGCCATAGGGACAATGCTTACATCCGTTTTGACAACAGTAACCTCTTTTTAAAAGATACTTCGCAGTAAAGACAATATAGCCTTCCTCGCTCAGGTAGTAATCGTCTTTCTCGAATTCCTTCCTTCTACCAAAATCACCAAAACCTGTGGACATGTCTGCAAATTTCGTCAATTTGATCCAAACAGTTTCCCTCTCTCCAAGGCATTCTTTCACACCTGTTTTCTCATGCTGATTTTCTTAGCTTTGCAGCCTTTGTTTAAAGCCAATCACTGCATGAATCTTGATGCGTTTTTCACTCTTCCGGAGGCCGAACTGCGAGCAAATGATGAACCGATCGTTTACCGCAACATGGTTAATTCTGAAAAGCTGTTCGTATGAAAATTGCGGTGAATACACGGCTGCTGCTCAAAGACAAAATGGAGGGCATAGGCTGGTTCACTTACGAAACGCTAAAGCGAATCACCACTTCTCATCCGGAGATTGAATTCATTTTTATTTTCGATCGTAAGCCTTCACAAGAATTTATTTTTTCACAAAATGTGAAGGCTGTTGTGGCGCACCCTCAATCTCGACATCCGATATTGTGGTATTTGTTTTTTGAATTCGGGGTATACCGCGTTTTGAAAAAGCACAAACCCGATTTGTTCCTTTCTCCCGACGGATGGTTGTCATTGCGATCAAATGTTCCTCAATTGTCGGTCATTCATGATTTGAATTTTGAGAAACATCCTGAGTTTGTCCCTTTCCTTGTTCGAAAGTATTACCTCTATTTTTTCCCGAGGTTTGCCAAGAAAGCTCGGCGCATCGCGACAGTTTCTGAATACTCTAAAAAGGACATCGAGAACCGCTACGGAGTAAATAAGGATAAAATCGACGTGGTGTACAATGGTGTGAATGATGTGTTTCGGGTTCACACACCTTCCGAAATTGAAGCGATTCGAAGACAGTTTACTACAGGAGTTCCGTACTTCTTATTTGTAGGTTTGATTCATGCCCGAAAGAATCTGAAAAACCAATTGTTGGCTTTTCTAAAGTTTAAAGAACGGCACGCTAGTGACCTGAAATATGTTATCGTAGGGGAGAAGTTTTGGTGGGATAATGAGATCGATGAGGTTTTGAAGAATTCGAAATTTAGCGATGACGTTATTTTCCTCGGTCGGAGAAGAATGGATGAACTCATTGCGCTTTATGGTGGAGCCTATGCACTCACTTACGCCAGTTTCTTCGAAGGCTTCGGCATACCCATTATTGAGGCATTTAAATCAGGAGTTCCCGTCATTACTTCAAACACTTCATCAATGCCCGAGGTTGCAGGTGAAGGAGCTCTATTGGTGAATCCTAACTCCGTAAATGAAATTGCTGAGGCGATGAATAGGCTTGTGACAGATTCTTCAAAGCGACAATCTTTGATCGCTTTTGGTAAAGAACGAGCGAAGAAGTTTACGTGGGAAAATGCCGCTGAAGGACTTTGGAACTCTATCCAAAAAGCACTCTCCTAATCTCTGGTAAAAACAGCGTTGATGCCTGTTCGAAAGGTTTGTGGGAGCCAGTTGGTGACGGCATCAAACAACCGCCCTTTGTTCGTGAATCGCGCAAAGTAATTGCTTGTCTCATAGTCGGTCATTCTTAAGCCTGCCTCTTCGCCCAGCTCCTTCAGTTCTTTTACGGTGTATTCTCTGAAATGACCGGGGTTATCTTTATTCAATCTGATCAGTTCGTATGGATTATTCCCGGCCAACATGTGTATGCGCTTCTCCAAAGCCACAGCATTGGGCGTTCCCAAAATAAATAGCCCTCCGGGTTTCAAGAAACTTCTGACAAAAGAAAGAACGTGAACCGGGCTCGTGTGAAGATGCTCTAAAACTTCTCCCATGATAACAACATCCATCTTAGGGGGGCTGATCCACTCTGATTTTTGATCGCTCTTGTTCAAATCGAATTGATGAAACTTCGATGGATCTATTTTGATAAACTCCGGGAAATGCCCACCTCGACTTGCGGCATGCGCGAATCCCATCGTGTATATTTCTGCCTGGGGGAGATTCTTGGAAAGAACATCAGTAAAGAAACTCGGCCCAATATCCATGACACTAAGACCTTCACCATTTTTGGAATTCACCGATTTTAAAATCAAATCTATTAGAAATGAAAATCGCTTTGAATGAATTGTGATGTAATCTTTCGATTCAGAATCTTGAACAAGAGGTAGATAGTGTCCTAATATTTCTGCAGTAGAGCGCATTTTTTAATATTGGCGAGCAAAGATAATTTTTTTGTATTGTTGTGGGTCTCGATAGGGCGAAATGCAAAGAAAGTTTCTTTCCAGTTTAGGTCTCATATTACTCCTGAACTTAATCGTAAAGCCATTCTATCTGCTAGGAATTGATGCCGAAGTGCAAATCCGAGTGGGGAAGGATGCTTATGGACTTTATTTTGGCCTCTTAAACCTGAGTTTCATCTTGAATATGTTTATCGATCTAGGAATAAACAACTTCAACAATCGAAATATTTCTCAGAACATCCAACTGGTTTCAAAGCACTTCACAAAGCTTTTTACCATCAAGGCCTACCTAGCCTTCGGGTATGCCCTGCTCACCCTTGGGTTGGGGTTAGCTTTGGGATACGGACAAGAATCCTTTGAGATACTCGCTCTTTTGACTTTGAATCAAGTGTTGGTTTCATTTATTCTCTTTGGGAGATCAAACCTTGCTGCACTTCATCTTTTTTCAAGAGACAGTATCATTTCAGTACTTGATCGGGCGCTGCTAATTGCATTTTGTTCCATCTTCCTCTTTACCAATTTTACCGACCAGGAGTTCAAAATAGAGTGGTTTGTGTATCTACAAACTTTAGCTTATGTCATCACTCTATTGGTTTCCATCTTCATGCTTCGCGGCAATATAGGGCGACTCAAGTTTAAGTTTGATAAGTTGTTTGCCATCCAAATATTCAAGAAGAGTATTCCCTATGCTACGTTTACACTGATAGCGGGGCTCTACAATAGGCTGGATGGAATTATGCTGGAGAAGATAGGTCCGGAAGGGAGTTTTACGGCAGGAGAGTATGCTCAAGGCTTTCGCTTTTTTGAAGCAGCATCCATGTTTGCCTATCTCTTTGCGGTATTGTTGCTGCCCATTTATTCACGAATGCTAAAAGAGGGATCTCCTATTAAACCTATGGTGGATACCGCGACGAGATTACTACTCGGGAGTTCTTTAGCGGTAGCGATTTTGTTTTATTTCCACGGCGATTTTGTCTTGGAATGGAGGTATCCCGATGTCACGGAAAGTTCAGCTCAAGCCTTTTCTGCATTGATGATTGGTTTCGTCGGTGTAGGGATGTTCTATGTTTACGGAACCCTCATGACAGCTGATGAAGATTTGAAGAAATTGAATTACATCTCGATCGGGGGGTTGGTGCTTAACGTGCTTCTCAATTTCTACTTGATCCCGATTCACGGCGCTTTTGGTGCTGCTATAGCCACCATGGCCACTCAGTTGTTTGCGGGAGTTGCCCAACTATTCAGTGTGGTGATTCGATTCAAGTTTGGTGTGAATACCAGGTTGCTTTTACAATTCATTCTCTATGGTATTCTTGCAGTTGGCACCAATCTTTTCCTTGAGGATTTCATACCGGAAAATGCATTCTATCGCTTCCTCGTTTCCGCTCTTGTTGGAGGAGTGCTTTTACTTGTAACAGGTTTGTTTTCAGTCAACAAATTCGTTCGCCTTTTGAAAAGCAATGAATAAATTGTACGAGGGCTAATATTGCTACTTTTGTGCCGTTTATTTTCCAAATATCTTATTGATGGAATCGAAGAGTTTTGACTTTAAATGGTTGATCGGCGTCGTAAAAGCCAATCTTAGACTTTTTATTTTGGTAGCTGTGCTTTCTGCTATTGTAGGGGTAGTAATATCACTACCTGTATTTATGACTCCAAAGTACAAGAGTACAGCTGTGGTATACCCCACTAATATTGTGGTATATGCAGACGAATCAGAAACGGAGCAATTGCTTCAATTCTTTGAAGCTTCATCAGTAAGAGATTCTGTTATTGAAAAATTTGATCTCTACACGGTCTATGACATTGAACGTGATGCAGAAAATTCCAGATTTTATCTGCTTGAAGAATACAGAAACAATGTCAGGGTCTCAAAGACCAAATACGAATCTGTGATGCTCGAGGTTATTGCTGAAGATCCCCAATTGGCTAAGGATATGGCCGATGAAGTTATTCGTCAAGTCAACATCAAATACGACAATGTCATTAATGATCGTTCAAATCTGATTGCTGAATCGTTTCAGAAACAATTGACTTACCAGAAAACGGTATTGGACAGTCTTGAGTCTTTAATTTCGCGAATCAGCACAGAGAATGATGTTCTCGACTATGGAAATCAAACGAGAGAATTGGTTAGGGGATACGTAGATGCACTTTCCAGAAACGGAACGGCAGGTGTCAACAAGGATCTGGCACAATTGATCACCAGCACTCAGGAAAAAGGTAGCTTGGTTCGCATGCTGCAAAACTTGAGTTATATGGGAACCATGCAGTACGATTTTCTTTCGAAAAAATACTTGGAACAAAAGGTTTTGGCTGAGGGAGATTTAACCTACACCGACCTCATCGTTGAACCGGAAGTAGCGGATAAAAAATTCTGGCCCGTGCGTTGGTTGGTCTTGGTGATTACCATGATCTCTGCTTTACTATTCACGCTGGTAATGGTTTTACTGCTTAAGAAGTCGTAGCAACTTGCAGAATACCTTCCGCATAGAGGGTCGAGAGAAGAAGCTCATCGGCATTTTGACGGCACTGTTTGTGCTGATCAATGCTGTGGCGTTCACGAGGGAGATTTATATTCTTACCATCCTTCCAATTGCCATCTTCGTTGGTTACCTGCTTTTATACAATACCAAGTTTCTTCTTTTATTCATCGTATTTGCCACACCTCTGTCTTTCAATTTTGAGGATCTGGCATCTTTTGGTGGTATAGGTTTTTATTTTCCTACAGAGCCGCTCCTCTTTGCATTGATGCTGCTTTATATCGTTAAGCTTTTGGGGGGATACCGAGAAAAGCAGGAGTTTCTTACTCACCCCTTAACGTTGGCAATTCTGTTTAATTTGGCTTGGCTGGCTACTACTGTTTTCACTTCTGTAGATTTAATCGTATCGCTCAAATACCTCATTTCGAGGCTATGGTTTGTCTTGGTCATGTATTTTATGATCAATTCGTTCTTTCAAGATCGTAACCTAATCAGGCAATTCTATTTGGCACTGATAAGTAGTATGACCATAGCGATAATCTATACCCTCTCTGCTCATGCAACTCATGGATTTTCAGAGGAAGCAGGTCACTGGGTAATGTTCCCGTTTTTCAAAGACCACACCTCCTATGGAGCCATCATGGCATTGCTTTTCCCGATGGTACTTTTTCATCTTTCACGAGCCAAGGCTCTTAGTCTGCATCAATTGATTTGGATTGGCGTTACGGCTATCTATACTATCGGTCTCATTATGTCCTACACACGCGCAGCTTGGGTGAGTCTTGTGGGTGCATTGGGGATCTATTTTCTAATCAAACTTCGAATTGATTACAAGTTGGTATTGATCACACTGCTTATGCTGGTTGGTGGGTTTTTTGCATTTCAAGATGACATCATTCATCAGTTAGAAAAGAACAGACAGGATTCATCCGATAGTTTTGCCGAACACGTCCAATCCATCACCAACATCAGCAGCGATGCATCTAACTTAGAGCGATTGAACCGTTGGAATAGCGCGTGGAAAATGTTTTTGGACAAACCTGTATTCGGACATGGACCGGGTACCTATATGTTCGAATACGCCAAGTACCAAAAGAGTTCTGATAAAACCATCATTTCTACCAATCAAGGTGACGGAGGAAATGCACACAGCGAGTACCTGGGGCCCATGTCTGAGTCGGGTGTTTTAGGAGCTCTGACTATACTCATTATTATCATTGTCAGCGTTTACACGGGCATAAAACTTTACTACCAGATGGATCATGATCCATATCTCAAGGGGGTTGTTATGTGCATTGTACTTGGATTAACGACCTACTACCTGCATGGTATTCTCAATAACTTCTTGGATACCGACAAGGCTTCCATACCAATATGGGGTAGTATGAGCGTGCTTGTGGCGATTTCAATTTACCACCGGAAAAAATCACTTAAATCTGCAGCAGAGTAAAGCTGTATCATCAAAGTAGGGCATGTTTCCTCGGTGAAGATCCATGGCGTGAACAATATGGGAAATAGCATCATCAGCTTTTTCCAAATAGGGTTCTTTCTCGATCATTAACTTGCACAAACGTTCACTTCCGAATTCATCGTTTTCGGCATTTTCAAGTTCGAGCACACCATCTGTGCTTAGCACCAGAAGGGCATTTCGTGAAAGCTTCAGTTGTCCTTTATTGACAAATGGCAGTTGAGGAAGCATTCCTATTCCGACAGTGCCTTCTTCTAAGAATGTTGCTTTTCCTGATGAAATGACGAAAGGCGGATTGTGTCCTGCATTGATGTAATGCAGCATTCTGGTAGGGTAATGAAAGTAGCCAAAGAATACCGTTACGAATCGATCTCCTCGCGACATTTCGTTGACTTTGTTATTGAGCTGTTCGACCAATCCCTCGAGCGTCCAGTTCGTATGTTCGATCAGCGCTTTTAAGTGGGCTTGGATCGTCGCCATTAGGAATGCAGCACTCACTCCTTTTCCCGAAACATCGGCCATGCAAAAGAAAGCTTCGTCTTTTCCGAGCGGAATGAAATCACAAAAATCTCCCCCAATAGCTTGATGAGGTTGGTAATAGGTGGCAACTTCAAATAGCGGATATTCCTGACTTCCGCTGCCCACCATAAGTGCCTGCATCTCTGCGGCCAGTTGGAGCTCAGTGTCTATTCTTTCCTGCTTAAGAGAGCGCTTGAATAGAGCTTTGTTTTCGATAGTTACCGCTACAATGTTAGTAAGTGTCTGGATAAAAGTTCGGTGCTTGATGGACGGACTCATGCGAATCTCATTTTCATCGATATCACCAATCAAAACATAGCAGAGCGGCTTGTCATCGTTGGAAACGGGAATGAGAAAGTCAAAATTTCTGAGTTTCTCGCTCTCTTGGTCACGCAAGTAGATCACCTCATTTTTATTGCTTACACTTTGAAAAAGCTCAACGTCATCGCTGTAATCTTCATCTACACCATACTGCAACGCACAGCTCCAGATGTTTTCTATTTGCATAAAAAGAACGAGTCTTCTTATTTGCAAATCGTGCTCGATGGTACTTCGGTATTGTTCCAAGAGTTCTTCCGTACTCTTGTTGCTGTTGATGGCATTGGTTGTTTCAAGGAGGATATCCAGCTTGGAGTTTAATCTGCTGATCCGATCCTTGTTCTTTTGAATCCTGTTCTCGTAGTTTTCAATACGCTGATTCAGCTTTTCCAGCTGCCCGGTATTCTCTTTGTTCTTGGATTTATCCGTCAACCCTTAAGCTTTTTCAGTTCATCTAAGATATAGGGAATTTTTCGGGTGTTGGCGAGGTCTTTCAGTTTTTCTCTTGATTCGGCTACGGGGCTGCCGAAATACGTTTTTCCTCCGTCCAATCCTTTCGAAACTCCCGTTTGGGCCAAAACTACCGCACCCCTGCCAATGGTGATGTCACTTCTTACTCCAACCTGTCCCCATAATGTTACTCCCTCCTCTATGATCACGCAGCCGGCTATTCCTACTTGTGCTGCTATAAGGCACATCTTGCCGATCACGGTATCATGGCCTATATGTACCGCATTGTCAATTTTTGTCCCTTGACCAATCGTGGTAGCGCCAGTAACTCCTTTGTCAATCGTACATCCACAACCGATTTCAACATTATCCTCGATCACCACTTTTCCGCAACTATGCATCTTATTGAATCGATCATCTTTCTTATAGTAAAAGGCGTGACCACCAATTACCGTATTGGCATGAATTTCCACGTTATCTCCAATCTCAGCATTATCATAGATGACTACATTGGCGTGGATGGTGGTGTTGGCACCGATTGTTACTCGCTGACCGATCACAACTCCGGGCGCAATGGTTGCCGTGGGATCAATTTGCGGCTCAGGATTTTCCCAATTCTGCACCGGCATAAAGTGCTTATTCAGTAGATTGAAAACATCAAATGGTTTGGAGTGAATCAAAAGTCCTTTTCCTTCCGGAACTTCCACTTCTTTATCAATGATAATGGTCGTTGCAGCACTGTGAAGTGCCTTGTCGTAATACTTAGGATGATCCACAAAGACAACATCGCCATGCTCCACCACATGAATTTCATTTATTCCTGTGATGGGATGACTGTCGGGACCTTTGAAGTCACAATTTCCTAGTTCGGCAATTTCTTTGAGCGTGTATGTGCGGGGTAATTTCATTCTGGTGACATTGAAATGTAGTGCGAAGATAAGGGCCTTTTCAGTTTCCTTAACATTTCTCTTGCTTTACACACCTTTCCTGAGGCAAGTGAAAGTGTATATTTGTGGCCAATTCAAAAGATTTTATGAGAATACTAGTCGGAATTGCGCTTCTTTTTTTCTGTACAGAAGCCATCTCGCAGGATACTTATTGGCAGCAGAAAGCAGAATATGAGATGGAAATCGAGTTTGATGACTCGAATCATCGTTATGATGGAATACAGGAGCTGACTTACTTCAACAATTCTCCTGATACATTATTCAAAGCCTATTTCCATCTCTACTACAATTCTTTTCAGCCCGAGAGTATGATGGATGTAAGATCCAGGACTATTGAAGATCCTGATCCCAGAGTGGCCGATCGGATCGCTCAATTGACTGATGAAGAAATTGGATACCTGCGTGTTTCTTCACTTGAGCAAAATGGCCAATCTGTGGAATTTCGCGAAAGCGGGACCATTCTGGAAGTAGATCTGGCCAAGCCTATCCTTCCGGGAAAGAAGGCGAAATTCAATATGAGTTTTCAAGGTCAAGTGCCTGTGCAAATTCGCCGCTCCGGTAGATTCAATAAAGAGGGAGTGGCTTATAGCATGTCTCAATGGTATCCTAAAATCAGCGAGTACGACCATATGGGTTGGCATGCGGATCCATACATTGGAAGAGAGTTTCACGGAGTGTGGGGTGAGTTTGATATTAAAATCACCATTGATAGTGCCTATACTTTGGGAGGCACCGGAGTTTTAAAAAACCCACAAGAAATAGGACACGGCTACCAAGTACCCGAAAAGAAAATGAAGCGACCTGAAGGATCGAAGCTCACTTGGCACTTTGTGGCTGAGAATGTGCACGATTTTGTTTGGGCTGCCGATAAAGACTACGCCCACGATAAGCAGGTCTTGAAAGATGGCACCGAGATTCACTACCTCTACAAAAACACGGAGGACCTGAGGACCAATTGGGGAAAGTTGAAGGACTATGTTCCAAGGATTTTTGACTATGCTTCAACGCACTTTGGCAAGTATCCCTATCCTCAATATTCGATCATTCAAGGGGGAGACGGAGGAATGGAGTACGCGATGGCAACCTTAATTACGGGCCAAAGAAAATTCGGCAGTTTGGTAGGAGTTACTGTCCATGAGGTGATGCATTCTTGGTACCAGATGCTGCTCGCCACCAATGAAGGAATGTATCCATGGATGGACGAAGGCTTCACCTCTTTTGCTTCCAGCAAAGTAATGAGCCATCTCTTCAATCCCGATGAGGATACTCGACGCGGACGGTATTATGATTCATACATCGCTCTGGCCAATAGTGGTTTGGAAGAACCAATGTCAAAAATGGCCGATCATTACAATACGAATTATGCTTACGGAGCTGCGGCTTATTCCAAGGGAGCACTTTTCATTGCTCAATTGGGATACGTATTGGGCCAAGACAATCTTGACAATGGGATTCTGCGCTACTTCAATGAGTGGAGCTTTAAGCACCCTAGTCCAAATGATTTTGTTCATGTGATGGAGAAAGTCAGTGGCATTGAACTAAAATGGTATTTGAACTATATGCTCAATACTACTGAAGTGATCGATTATGCAGTAGAGGGAATTGAATCCAATGGAGGTCAAACCGAAATCAGCTTAAAGCGAATCGGAAACTTCCCCATGCCGATTGATCTCTACATCACTTATTCAGATGGAACCACTGAAATGATCAATATTCCTTTACGAATGATGCGCGGATCCAAACCATCACCTGACGGGCTCGATTTCACAGTAGCTCCTGATTGGCCATGGACAAACCCTGAATACACACTTACCGTTGATAGAGCTTCAAGCGAAGTCGAGCGAGTTGAGATTGACTCCACCAAGCGCTTGGCTGATGTAAATCCCAATAATAATATCTTGAATCTGACGGAAAAATTAGAGTCAAATCCCCCTAACTAACGATGAAATTAAACCTTGCCCTTTTCACATTGGCCATTCTAATGATGGCTTGTGAATCCGCTCAAAATACTTCCGTTGAAACCGAAAAAACTCAACCTATGGAAACCAAGTACGCTGATGATACCCACAGTTTCTCAAAACCGAATGACGTGGCGGTTACCCATATCAGCTTGGATTTGATGGTAAGTTTCGAAGATCGAATAATTTCAGGAACCGTCGTATACAACATAGAGCGTAATACTCAGGGAGACTTGATCCTCGATACTGATGGACTTACAATAACCGCAGCACGTGATGCTGCCACCAACAAGGAACTACAGTTTAGCCTGAATGAAGGTGATGACTATGGCAACGAACTCGTCATTGAATTAAACGACGAGACCAAAAAGGTGGCGGTTGATTATTCTACCTCTCCCGATGCAGCAGCTCTCCTCTGGATGGATCCTGAGCAGACCAACGACGGTAAGGCTCCTTTCCTATTTACTCAAGGTCAAGCTATTTTGACACGTTCATGGATTCCCATTCAAGATTCACCTGCTGTGCGAGTGACCTATGATGCGAAGGTTACCGTGCCAAGTGGTATGATGGCGTTGATGAGTGCCGAGAACCCAACCGAGATGAATGAAGATGGCGTTTATGAGTTCAAAATGGACAAGCCGATTCCTCCTTATTTGATGGCATTGGCAGTTGGCGATCTCGCATTTGAGTCACTCGGAGAGCATACAGGTGTTTATGCCGAGCCCGGAATGCTGGCAGCTTCGGCTTATGAATTTGCCGATATGGAAAAAATGCTCTTAGCAGCTGAGGAGCTTTATGGCCCATATAGCTGGGGTCGATACGATGTTTTAGTGCTGCCCCCGGGCTTCCCTTTCGGGGGAATGGAAAATCCTAAACTCACCTTTGCAACGCCCACCATCATTGCAGGCGATCGATCGCTTACTTCTTTGATCGCACACGAGTTGGCACACAGCTGGAGCGGAAACTTGGTAACCAATGCCACATGGGATGACTTCTGGTTGAACGAAGGATTTACCGTTTACTTCGAGAAGAGAATCATGGAGTCACTTTATGGAGAGAGTTATGCCAGTATGCTCAATGAGCTAGGCTACCAAGACCTGCAGCATACATTGGCTGAGCTAGGCGAAGAAAGCCCCGATACGCACTTAAAGCTCAATCTCGACGGTCGAAATCCGGATGACGGAATGACGGATATCGCCTACGAAAAAGGGTACTTGTTCCTCCGATGGTTAGAGTCAATAGTAGGAAGGGAGCGCTTCGATGCTTTCTTGAAAAATTACTTTGAGAAGAATGCTTTCCACACAATGACCACCGAGTCATTTATAGAATACCTAAATGCCAATCTCCTCAATGAATTGGACGAAAAGCCCGATTTAGATCAGTGGATTTACTCTTCGGGTTTACCCGCAGATCACCTTGTTCCTGAGTCTACTCGCTTTGATGCTGTAGATAGCGCTAGAGTTGCCTGGATGGATGGAGCGACTTCCACTGAAGAGTTACCTACAGCAGAATGGAGCACCCACGAGTGGCTGCACTTTTTGAGAGGAATTCCCGAAAATGTCGGTAAAGAACGTTTAGCGGATTTGGATCAGGCATTCAACCTGACTGATTCAAAGAATAGTGAGATTACTGCAGTTTGGTTTGAGAAGGCTATTGAGAATGATTATCAAGTAGCATTTCCTCAACTGGAAATGTTTCTGATGAAAGTAGGCCGTAGAAAGTTTCTTAAACCACTTTACACGAAGTTGGCCGAAACGCCCGAGCACAAAATTTGGGCAGAAAAAGTTTACGCCAAAGCACGCGGAAATTACCACGCAGTGTCCGTAAATACCATTGACGAAATTCTTGGTTGGCAAAAGAGTTAATAAAGTATAGCCGTTCATTCCTTTCTTGATTTTGGTTGAATTTTTATTGGAACGTTTTCCTATATTACCTCCTTTAAAACGCCAATGATGAAATTGAAAGGTCTTGCCGCATCTATTGCTCTAAGCGGAGTTCTGGTTTTTTTTACTTTTTCGGAAACTAAAGCACAAAATTTTGGGGTTGGAATCTCACCCGAGATTTCTTACCGAAATTTGGTGAAAACCGACTTCGTCCCCGGCATTGATGAATTCATCGACGAGAGCAATGCACTGAGCGAATCGATCATTGGTGTGACAGCTGAGGCCTTTTTCGTAAAACCGTTCGCTCGGAACATGTATTTTGAAACCGGTGTCAGTTTTTCCAGAGATGGATATAACTCCTTTGTGAAGGATTTGAGCTACGAATCTCTTTTGGCCTTAGGACTCGTGAATTCTGAAGATCCGGGTTTTGAATCGACAAAAGAGATCGAAACGCAGAATCGATTTCTAGCTGTTGGGATTCCTCTGAGATTGGCCTACGTTTCCAATGGAAAGAAAGTAAGGTTTACGTGGGCACTTGGCTTAACCCCCGAATATTTACTCGAGTCGTCTTCCACACGGATCTATCGATTTGAATCAGGTCAGGAAGAGTCTTTTGACACAGACTTCGAATCCAACCCAGCTGATTTTAACTTGACTGCTTCAGCTAGTGCAGGAGTAGAGTTGGCTATTGATCGTCAATCTGCCATTCGAATCGAACCCATCGTGCGTTACGCTGCATTTCCCACATTCGACGAGTCTGCTTACGAAGTCAATCTTTTCTCTTACGGATTAAGCGTTAAGTACTTTTTTAAGCTCAATCTACAGTACTGATTGTATTGAAGTTCTTTACCGGGTTGGCGTACATGTTGAGAAGGAAGTAACGATCTTCTTTAGAATTTAATCCAAGAATTTCCAATTGCTTCTCCATTCTGGACATAAATGCACCCTTCTGTTCTTCCGTGTAATGAGGAGAATTTGAATTTCCTTGCAAGAGGTCAAAAGCGATATAATTGGTTGGCCAAAGCTTGTACTGACCGTAAACTTTTTGATCGATTATTTCACCCAACTCCTTGAGCTTATCGTTGGGACTTGTGAAGTCGATCAAGTGATTTAGCTCTTCACCCAACGGCTTACCTATGCTGAGGTGAATTCGCCCTTTGTAGCCTGTAAGACCCGTAAGGATGCTGTTGTAATCTTCTCCCTGTTGTTTCTCGTATTTTTTTTCTGCGGCCAATGCTTTTAACTCGGGAATTTTCAAAACATCACAAGGATCGTATTCATATGAAATGGCAACCGGAGTGATATTCAATTCGCGGAAGCACTGACTTAATGGCTTTTCGCAATTGATACTCAACATCTTCAAAAGTCCGGGCTGGGTTTTGTCGATGCCATCTTTGGTTCTTCCTTCTCGTTGAGCAATCCAAACATTTGTATCCCTCTCACATATTGAGTGGTGAATGTAATTGGACAAGTTGACGGAGTTTTCATAGAACTCTCTTGCCGTAGTATTCCGCTTAACGGTAAAGTTCTTATTCATTTTGGTGAGGTCTCTCACCAATTCTTCTTCTAGCAGATTGCTGCCAATTGCAGTTTCAAAGGTCCCCAAACCTGCCTCGTATAGCATGATGTTGAGAATCGCTGAATCCAAAATTATATCGCGGTGGTTCGAGATAAAAAGATGAGCACCCTTTGATTTGATATTCTCCAGACCACTGACTGAAATGCTATCGGTCGTTTCATTGACCAGCTTTCGCATCGCAGGGTAGGCTACTTTTGCTTGAAAATCTGCAATGGTCCTTACCGAGGCGACACGCTCCTTGATGGGTTCAAGAGGCTCGTCGGGATAGACGTAACGAAGAAGATTCGTAAAACTTTTATCTCGGAGAATTCGGCTGATGACTTCAGGTACTTCTTCATCCCGATAAGGTCGAATGTCCTCAAATGTACCGTTTGCTGGCATAGTAGATTGTAGGCATGCGAAAGTAAGTATTCTATGATTAAGGAAGGTTTCTTCCTTTCGAAACCTCCGTAATTTGCGAAAACTTAACTTTGACCGATGCAAAACGGATTCAAAGATCTAAAAGTCACACGCCAATTCATTGATGCTTTGGAGGGTATGGGAATCACCGAGCCTACAGAGATTCAGGCAAAAGGTATTCCACCCGCCATTTCGGGACAAGATGTGCTGGGAATCGCTCAGACGGGTAGTGGAAAAACATTGGCATTTTTGCTTCCCTTGGTCATGAAAATCAAACAAGCGGGCGATGGAAGACCTCAAGCTTTGATTATGGCTCCTGCCAAAGAATTGGCCATTCAGATATTCGATGTTCTTACGGCGCTCACAGTAAATACAAATATCAGAAGTATCTGCTTGTATGGAGGAGTAGGCAAGACAGTCCAAGCGAAGTCGCTAGAAGACGGTTGCGAGATTATTGTGGCTACACCTGGTCGATTTCTAGATTTATACAGCTATGGTTTTGTTGAGTTGAAGTCAGTTAGGACGCTCATCCTTGATGAAGCCGACCGTCTGATGGAGATGGGATTTTTAAGTCAATTCAAATCCTTGCTCGAAGTCATTCCCACAAAGAGACAAAATCTCCTCTTTTCGGCCACTTTTCCCGAAAGGGTGAAGTATATGGCTGATGAGTTTTTGGAGTACCCTACACGAGTAGAAGGTTCCATGAAAGAGAAACCCGTGGAGAAGCTCGACCAGCGATGGATGCGGGTGGAGAACTTTCGTTCGAAGCTCAACCTGTTGCTACACCTTTTTGAAGAAGAAGAGTGGAATAGAGTGATTGTCTTCTGCCGTACCAAAGATTCAGCCACAAGGGTTTCTGCTTTTCTCTCGCGAAAGGAGATAGGAGATGTACGTGTGCTACACGCCAATAAAGCCCAAAATACCCGCATCAATGCGATGGAAGATTTCCGAAAAGGGGAAGTGCGTGTGCTCGTAACCACCGATGTAACTTCCCGCGGAATAGACGTGGCCAATGTGAGTCATGTGGTCAATTTTGAAGTTCCGAAAGTTCCCGAAGACTACCTCCACCGTGTCGGGAGAACCGCTCGGATCCATAAAGAAGGAATGGCGCTGACTCTGGCCAACAAAGCCGAAGAATTTTTGATCAAAAAAATTGAGACCTTTTTAGGAGAATTTATCCCACTGGAGCCTTGGCCCGAAGCAGTAGAAATAGGAGAAGAGCTACCTGGCGAATCCAGAGAACTGGCCCGCGAGCTCGATGCCTACAAGCAGAAAGCCGATCCGAATTTCAAAGGAGCTTTTCACAAAAGGCAGAAAGGAAAGAAGAAAAAGAAGGGGCGACGCTAGTTATCCCTCTCAAAGAAGATCTCCACCCTTCGATTTAATGACCGTCCTTCTTCCGTCAAGTTCGATGCATAAGGTTGGCTTTTCCCAAAGCCTTGTGTTTTGATTCGGTCCGGTTCCACACCGTTTATGACCAACCACTCCTTGGTAGACGCGGCTCGATTTTCACTCAGGGTTTGATTATACGCATCAGAAGCTACCGCATCGGTGTGTCCGTCTATACGCACGCGTATGTCTTGATTCTCGTCCAATACCTCGGCAACGTCATCAAGTACTTCGACATATTTCGCCGTAATATTGAACTTGTCGTACTCAAAATAAACGAATCGAATCACTGTATTTTTGTCCAGCATCTCTTCTCTCGTCAAAGACTCTATCGTTCTATCTTTCGATTCTTCTCCGTCGATTTCAATGATAAGCACTGGATCTCTTTTCGGCTTCGGAGTATTATCAACCACTTCCAGACTATCGGCCACCTCCTCTACGATTTCTTCAATTTCTTCAATGAGTGATTCAATTTTCACTTCAGTCACGTAGAGATTTGAAAGAGAGTCATTGCGATTGCTCGAAAAGTAGGCCGTACTGTCTGTCGCCATGAAGAAATACGCATCAAAAGCAGTTGAGTTGAAATCGGCCTTTCTGGGTAACGTCCAGTTCCCCCAATCTTGTGCTACGCGTTTGGAGTAGTAGATATCGTAATTATCGTCAGTTCCGCGCCCATTGGTAGAAAAGAACAACAGTTCGGTCACTGGATCAAAGAAGGGGCTGATTTCATTAAGCGTACTATTGATGGCGGCGCCCAAACTCGTCGGTGTTCCCCACGTCTCTCCGATTTTTTCACTTACGTAAAGGTCATTTCCCAAGCTATCCACATCGGAGGTGGGCAGTGTCCAAAGAATAAAAGACTCATCGGGAGCCACGTAAGCGCTATAGAATGTTCCGAGTATTTCCAATCCGGGAATCTCAATCGCCACGGGAGTAGACCAAGTTTTCTCGACCTCATCGTATTCGCTGGTCGACAAACCCGGAATGGATTCTTCTTCCGTAGTCATCTCATTTAAGAGATAGAGCTTCATTCCATCATTGGTAATACCTACAACGGCATTACTCCATTCATCGTTCAGCGATTTTACCGACTCGGCGTTGGTGTATTCACCATTTGTAAGACTAGACGTCCAGATATCCTGACCCGAGTATTTTCCGCCTGCGTTCTCGGGATGAAATGTCCGCGCAAAATAGAGGGTGCTCAGGTCGCTGCTCAAGATTGGCAGCCCTTCTTCAGCCGATGAGTTGATAGAGTTCGGCAGCTTCTGAGGAGTGCTGAAACTGATGGTATCCTGCTGGGCAAAAGCTTGGCTAAGCAGCATTACCCCTAAAGTGAAAAGCGATAATTTTCTAGCCATTACTTCTTGTTTTTTCGGTTAAACTGAAATCCGAGAACCACCTCATGGCTTCCGCTGCTAAGGTCGTTGATCTCGGAAGTAACGTAGTCATAGGCATAGGCCAATCTCATAAAGTCGGTGAGGTTGGCACCGAGAATGACAGATATGGCATCTTGATTTCGGTAAGAAACCCCAAGTCGGAATCGACGATCCCACTCAGCCATTAAATTGATATCAACCGATAAGGGAGCAGGTGGCCTGATTTTGAGCATAAAGCTGGGAGTCAAGTCAATCTTTTCACTTACGGAGATGCGGTAACCCGATGTTACGTAATGGTGCATATCTAGGCGGGCTTCACTAAGATTCAGCGGCGACTGTTCATTTCCCAGGTTGATTTCGTTTCGTCCGAGTTGGTAAACCGAATACCCCAAGAAAGCTCTGTCGCTGTAGAGGAAGACTCCCGCATTGATATCGAAGATGTTTGAATTTGATCCATTGGCAATGAAATCATTGTAGGTATTGTCAAAGTCATTTTCCAAAATGATATTGTTTCGGTCAAAGCTTAACCCATACCAGCCGAGGCTTAATCCCCCTGCAATCCAATAGTCATCTCCAATCGGATGGTGGTAAGAATAGCTTCCCATCACCGAGCTTCTTTGGAAAACTCCGTATTCATCACGAGCTATAAGTCCACCCACCACATGTTTACCATAGCGAACGGAAGGTTTGCTTTTCAGCAATCCGGGATGACTGATCGGAATGGAGTAAAGCTTCCCCGGTGCAGCAGGCTGCTTGCCAAGATTTATGGTTCCGCCTACATAGTAGGTTTGAGGTGCCCCGTCGAAACCTGCCCATTGTTGGCGAAATCCCAGAGCAATATCAATATCGTGAGTCAAGCTCGAAGCTGCAGGGTTTAGTACATAAGGATTGTTCATGTACTGACTGAACTGCGGTAGTTGCTGTGCATTTGCCATGCTAAAGGCGAAGAAGGACAGCAGGACGAAAAGTGCGATTCTTGTTCTCATGGCTTAGCGTATAATGTTTACGGTTCCGTTCAAATTCTCTTTCCCTTCTCGATTGTAATCGATGATGTAGTAGTAGGAGCCTGTTGGCAAATCATCGCCTTCAGTGGTTCCATCCCAGGGTTCGTTGTAGCCCGTGGATGAGAAGACTTCTACTCCCCAGCGGTTGAAGATTGTTACCGTGACATCAGGGTATTTATGGATTTCAGGGATATTCCACACATCGTTTACGTTGTCTCCGTCAGGAGTAATGGTATTCGGGATTTTAATAAAAACTTTAATGGTCAATGAGTCGGTTAGGTCACAACCCAATGGTGTCTCGTAATTCAGAAAGTACACAGTGGTTTCCGTCGGCGATGCTATTGGGTCAAGACAATCAGAGCAGCTCAAACTCTCGGGTGGGCTCCATTGAACTGTGCCGTCAGGCGGAGAGCCAAAGCCCGACAATTGAGCATTGCTTCCCAAAATGATCGTCTGATCTTCACCGGCATCCACGATCACTCCTGTTTCCACAAAAATGCCCACAGTATCGGTTAGTACATCGCATCCGTTTTCAGGATCAATTGACCAAACAAACGTATTCAGGCCAACACCAAGGTTGGTTACTTCAGTGACCGCGCTTTCCGGTGATAGGATATCTCCTGATCCTTCTATTTGGAACCAAAGGCCGGAACCAAAATCAGGGGTGTTTCCTGAAAGAGTAGTGGAGTTTGAGCCACAAATGTTTCGGTCAATTCCTGCTTCAGGCCGGGTGGCTTGAGCTGCCACTTCTACTTCATAGGAGCAGGTTACGGCATTTCCGTTTACATCGGTTATTTCAAAGCTGATGTCTGTTATTCCAATCGGAAAGACTGTTCCGCTCTCGG
Source organism: Cryomorphaceae bacterium 1068 (assembly GCA_027214385.1). NCBI lineage: Bacteria > Pseudomonadati > Bacteroidota > Flavobacteriia > Flavobacteriales > Cryomorphaceae > Cryomorphaceae bacterium 1068. Next base: position 138,404 of record JAPVXR010000011.1, read on the forward strand.
GACCTTCCGTTTGAATGATAGAAGCGATTCCACAACTGTCGAGTGCCGTAGGAATTGGTAAAATCACATTCAAATCGCACGAAAGGAAGGAATCAGGACAGTCAACGGTAGGTGGAGTGACATCTTGAACGGTAATGTTAAATGAGCAGAGGGTGGAATTTCCTGCTTCGTCTTCTGCCACGAACTCTACAATATAGTTACCTGGAGTCAGAACATCTCCCGAAAGTGGACCACTAATTTGATTGAGGGCTGTCACTGCGCAATTGTCTGTAGCCGTGGGTGTTTCAAACTCAATAATCGTATCGCAGACATTTGATTCAAGCTCAATGACAATGTCTTCAGGACAGTCAGCAAAAACAGGGCTTTCAGTATCAGAAACGACTACATCATAGGTGCATTCCGAGGTATTTCCTGCTGCATCGGTCGCCTCAAAACTGAATGAGGTAATACCAATGGCTAACTCTGTACCGCTCGCAGGTCCGTTGGTCTGAATTACCGTCACATCGCCTGGGCAATTGTCGCTAGCTTCGGGCAAGTCAAACGTATAGACCGCTCCGCAAATTCCCGGATCGTTGGGAAGTTGTATTTCGCCCGGGCAATCGAAATCAGGCCCTTGAGCATCGACTACTTCCACATCAAATGAGCAGGTAGCAGTGTTTCCTTGCTCATCTTCTGCTTCGTACGTCACTGTTGTAAATCCAAGTGGGAAGCTTTCGCCTGATGCCAATCCCGAGATTAAGGTAACGGTTACATCACCGCAATCATCAGAGGCAATTGGTGGATCGTAAGTAACAATGGCTGCGCAGGCATCAGGGTCATTCTCGACTTGAATATCTTCCGGACAAGTAATGACAGGTGGCTCTTCTTCCGTAACGGTAACGGTAAAGCTACAGGTAGAGGGATTACCCGCATCATCAATGGCTTCAAAAGTCACCGTGGTAACGCCAACTGGAAATTCACTTCCTGAAAGAGGGCCTTCTATTTGGGCTATTGAAGCTATACCACAATTGTCGGTGGCAGTAGCATCGGCAAAGTTTACAATGGTGCTGCACGCTATCCCCGCATCTATTTCTATATCGTCAGGACAGTCTATAACAGGTGCTTCGTTGTCTTCTACTATGATATCAAAGCTGCAAGTCTCTACATTTCCTGAAGGATCAGTTGCCTCGAAAGTGATACTTGTAGAACCAATTGGGAAAACACTTCCCGAAAAGGGGCCTGCGGTTTGTATAGCCGTAATCGCACCGTCACAGTTGTCGATCACCATTGGAGTATCAAAAACTACCGTGGCTTCGCAAATTCCCGGTTCGGAGGATACGGTCAAGTCTGCAGGACAATCAAATACGGGAAGTTCCGTGTCGTTTACCGTTATGGTAAATGAGCAGGTAGTGGTGTTTCCGCTTAAATCGGTGACGGTGTATTCCTCGATAGTCACGCCGACGGGAAATTCAGCTCCTGAACCTAATCCTGCGGTGAGAACTGTTGTAGCTCCGCCACAATCATCGGTTCCTATGGGTGCTGTGTAGGATACAACGGCACCGCAAATTCCCGGGTCATTATTTACTTCAATATCCGCAGGACAAGTTATTTCGGGTGCTACTCCTTCCAACACCGTAACAGTAAAAGAGCAAGTAGCGCTCAATCCATTGGCGTCAACTGCTTCGAATGTTACAGTGTTTGATCCCACGGGGAAATCTGACCCTGAAGGAAGACCATCAGTTTGAGTGATACCGGCAATGGCACAATTGTCGGTTGCCGTGGCATCGAGAAAATTCACGACTCCGCTGCAATCACCGTCAGGAATATTAAGTGTGATATCAGCAGGACAAGTAATGTCAGGGGCTTCATCATCGGTTACGGTCACCGTAAAGCTGCATTGGGCCGTATTACCCGAAACATCAACCACCTCGTAATTGACAGTGGTAACTCCTACGGGAAAAAGATCGCCGGAAGGCAACCCCGAGAGCAGATTCACTTCAGCAACTCCGCAATTGTCATCAACGACAGGTGCATCATATGTTACAACTGCGCCGCAGAGCGAAGGGTCGTTCCCAGTAGATATATCCTCGGGACAAGTGATGGTCGGGTCAGTATCATCTATCACCACTATGTTGAATGTGCAGATTTCCGTATTGCCAAATTCATCTTCAGCAGTAAACTCAATCTCAGTACTTCCCGCGGGGAAAACAGATCCACTGACGGGTCCGCCTGTTTGGGTAACGGTTACGTCCGAACAAGGATCTTCGGCCGTAGGCGGATCGAAAGTAACGGTAGCTTCACAAGCTCCCGGATCGGCATTCACCTCGATGTCATCGGGACAGTCAAATGTTGGTACGCTGGTTTCAGTAATGTCGATCGTGAAACTACAAGTTGAGTTGTTTCCCGCGTCGTCTTGGGCACCTATGGTAACGGTATAAAAGCCAGCGGTGAGTGTCGCTCCCGGAGCGGGGCCATTCACCAAGCCGATGATAACGTCTGTGCAGTTATCAGTCGCCGTTGGGAGAGGGTAGTCCACTATCGTATCGCAGGCGCCTGAAAGAATGGTGATCTCTATGTCATCAGGACATGTAATCACCGGATCTTCATCGTCGGTTATGATTACGTCAAAAGTGCAGATAGATTGAACTCCCGAGGCATCTTCTGCAGTGAATTCAATGGTGGTAGACCCGACGGGGAATGTTGAGCCCGAGGCAGGTCCGCCCGTTTGGGTGATGGTTCCTCCGGGGCAGTTGTCGATGAACGTGGGTATGCCGAAAGTGGCCGTTGCTTCACAAAGCCCAAGATCGGCGCTGAGTTCGATATTTGGAGGACAGTCGATAACGGGAGCCTCCGTATCATTTACGGTTACCGTAAAGCTGCACTGTGCGGTATTTCCGCTCAGGTCAACGACCTCGTAAGTTTCAGTAGTGGTTCCTACCGGGAAGAAAGCTCCTGATCCCAAGCCGGCAATTTGGGTAGTTGTAGGATCGGGGCAATTGTCGGTTCCTTCGGGGGGAGTGTAGTTTACAATTGCTCCACAGTCTCCGGGGTCATTTGCTACTGTGATGTCGATTGGGCAAGTAATCTCAGGAGCTGTATTCTCCGTAAGGGTCACCGTGAAAGAACAAACGGCTGTATTTCCCGAAGCGTCTGTAGCAGTAAATTCAATCTCAGTGCTTCCTACAGGGAACGTGCTTCCCGAAACAGGGCCATCCGTTTGGACGATTGTAGCTCCGGGGCAATTGTCGGTAACATTTGGGGTGGAAAAATTCACCACATCCTCGCAAGTTCCCACAGGAACGACTTGTGAGATGTCGGCCGGGCAATTGGTTATCACCGGGGCAGCTCCGTCGTTTACGGTAATCTGAAAACTGCAGGTTGCCGTATTTCCGTCTGCATCCGTTACTTCATACGTTTCTGTGGTGGTGCCGAATGGAAAAACGCTTCCCGATCCAAGTCCTCCGATTTGAGTGGTAAATGCAGGTCCACAATCATCCGATCCTACAGGTGCTACATAGTTGATAATCGTGTCACAAGAATTGAAGACATCAACGATGATATCATCAGGACAAGTTATTTCGGGTGGAGTGATGTCATTGACGACTACTACGATTCGACAAAAACCATCGTTGCCTGCAGCATCGGTAGTTTGAAAATCCAGAAAGCTTTCACCTGTCGGGAAAACGGAACCGGATGGGAGCCCGCCGATTTGATTGACCACTACGGGTCCGCAGTTATCTGATGCCGTAGGAATGGGGTAGGTTACCACCTGGGTACATTCACCGTCATTGGCATCCACTATGATGTCGGGCGGACAATCAATTACGGGATCTTCAGCGTCTTCTACCATCACCTCAAATGTGCAGACATCGCTATCGCCTTCGTCATTTGTCACAGTGTATTCCACGATAGTGGTCCCAACGGGAAAAGCAGAGCCGGATGTCAAACCTCCCGTAAGTGCGGTGGTGATGTTGGTGCCCGATCCCGTTCCCACCGGGGCGGTATAAACCACCACAGCTTCGCATAGCCCGAGGTCATTATTAACCTCAACATTAGCAGGACAGGTAATGGATACTTGGGCTGAGCTCTCCTTACTCAAAAAGAAAAATAGGAGAAGTAGAAAAGATAGAGCTGATACTCGGAAAGGTGTTTTCATAATCAGGCAAAGTCTAATCAAATTTAGAAGAATGAATAGGAGCCTGAAGAGTTCTTTTATCTTTTTATAACAGCAAGAATGTTAATGAATCCGTTCTTGATTTATCCTGCATTCAACGAGTCATCGCTGTTCAACTTTGACCCGCAATTATTGCAATAGTTAGCATTTAACGGATGGTCCTCACTTCCGCAATTTCTGCAGATGAGGTCGTTGTTGTGTCGTTTAACGGAAGTATCCACCTCTTTGTAAATTTCTGCTCCTACAATTCCCGTAGGAATGGCAATAATGGCGTAACCCAGAAGCATAACAATCGAGGCGATGAATTGTCCCAGGACTGTTTGTGGTGTGATGTCTCCAAAACCAACGGTAGTGAGCGTAACTATGGCCCAGTAGATGCTAAGCGGAATACTGACGAATCCTGCTTCGGGTCCTTCTATGAGGTACATTATACTCCCTAAGATGAACACCAGAATGACCAGAGCCAGAAAGAAAACGGTGATTTTATGACGGCTGGAGGCAAGGGCCTTGCCGAGTATTTGAGCCTCAGCTACAAACCTTACCAGTTTGAGAATTCTGAAAATTCGGAGGAGTCTTAACGCCCTCAGGATGGCGAAGCTTTGCGAGCCAACGAAGAATATGCTGAGGTAAGTCGGCAAAATTGAGAGCAAATCGATAATTCCCAAAAAGGAGAAGATGTAGATCCTTGGCTTTTTAATGACCCAAATTCGCGCCAAGTATTCCAATGTGAAAAACACCGTGACCACCCATTCGATTATTCTGAGCTCAGTGTGAAATTTTTCATCTACAAAACTGACTGTTTCCAGCATTACAGCGGCCACGCTGACGAGAATCAATACCAAAAGGATCAGATCGAATGCCTTCCCCATGGGGGTTCCGGTGCCGAAAATAATGATGAAGAGTTTCCGCTTCAGGGAACCTTCTGCAAAGTCATTTTCGCTTGCCTCGTCGTGAGGATTGATTTCTTTTCCCGACATATTGGCCCCCAATTTAAGCTTTCACAATCAATCTCAAACCGCAGCCGTTTTTACCCGATCTGAATTTGAACGATCAATTTTAGGGTTCATCACGGAAAACCAAAGTGGTGGTATGGCGCTGAGCAGCATCATGCCGGGATAGCCCGTCGGCATTTGAGGGCTGTGGTCGTGGTGCTCTAGGATCTGATATTTCTTGGCGGGCTTGTAATGGTGGTCGCTGTGACGGGATAGCTCGAATAGCATGACCCTGCCTACGATATGATTGGAATTCCATGAGTGAATGGGTTCGACGCGTTCGTAGCGGTTTTCACTCACCTTTTTGCGTGCCAAGCCATAATGCTCGATGTAATTTACCGTTTCGAGCATCAGAAAACCGACAATTGCGGCACCCGTGTAGAGTAGCATCGCATACCAACCGAAAATCAGACCAATGGCAAGCCAAAACAAGATTTGAATAAGCTGAAAGCGAATCATTTCATTTTTTAAACTCCACACAGATTTCTTGGCTCGTTGGAGCCGCTGCTTTTCCAAGGTCCAGGCGGAAATATAACCGTAGACTACGGAGCGAATCCAAAAGTGGTAAAGTGTTTCATTAAGTCTGGATGAGGCCGGGTCCTCATATGTACTCACGTTTTTATGATGGCCTCGGTTGTGCTCAATGAAAAAATGCATATAGGCTGATGGGAGCAGCAAAGCCTTGGCCATAAACTGCTCATGAGCCGTTTGGCGGTGACCAAGCTCATGGGCTACATTGATGCCCATACCGCCTAGAATTACCCCCAGCGAAAAGGTGAGGCCCACCAACTCTTTGGTGCCAAAAGAGTACGTAGTTATGGCGACTAAATAGAGCAGTAATGTTGCATAAATAACGGGTGCGACGGAATACAAAAGCAGATCGTAGGCTTTGTCATCCAGACGCATTTCTTTCTCTGCCGCGTTCAAATTCTGAGCATTGGGTTGGAAAAGGATTTCCAAGAAAGGGATAAAACCAAAGGCAAATAGTACGGGGCCAAAAGTCCACCAAGATCCCAGGTATACGCCCAGTGCAAATAGAGCGGGCAGGATAAAGACCATGGTATATTTTAATACTCTCATCTCAATGAAGTTCTTTGAGCTAAAATAAGAAATCTCGCCCTTGCATGCAGAACAAAAGGAGGGTAGTTCTACCGGTCTTGCTGTTTGCGCTGATCTCAAGCGAAATTATTTGAGACTTTGCTCGAATGTCTAATGAGCTGAAAATAAAGTGTTTTTGACACTTTCTAAATCTTTCATCAAAAAAAATAGAGCTAGCCCAAAACCTTTTTTATTTCTCAAGGTTGTATTGACCAGCATGATAGTGCTGGTTGATAGGTTAGTTTAATAGTAGAGTAGTAGAAGAAAGCGGTCTGGAGAGACCGCTTTCTTGTTTTAGGGAGTTCATTTATGCTTTGACAGCTTTCAAGTATATAGAGCATACGATGTTTTAGGTGTAGATTTCAACACTTTAAAAGGCAAATGGCACATCAAGCGAAAAAAAACGACCATCTCAAAACCTTTTTGAACCAATGTGGTATTGACCAGCATGATAGTGCTGATTGATAGGTTAGTTTAATAGTAGAGTAGTAGAAGAAAGCGATCCGGAGAGGTCGCTTTCTTGTTTTAAGGTGTTTGTGTTTCGTATTTCGTAAAGCGTATTTCGTAGATCGTATCGAGTAGCGGGATGAGGCCTTCGATCATGTTTTGATTTCTCAATACTTCTTCAAACGGTTCTCGATTACCTCCTTTAAGTCGGTGAGATCGCTCTGATGTCGCTAAGTTCACTTTTCTTTCATTCTTCAGGAAAACCACTCGAACTGACAGAGTGCCGTATTGTTAAATTCAAGTAAGTCTTTCAGTTCGAGTGTTTCACGACGGAGGAGTGAAAAGTATCGAGAACAAATGGTAGTTCAGTTTTGCTCCAAATGGTTCTCGACTCTCAGGAGGCTTACACACGATTATTTTCCTTTATCCTTTCAGGAAAACCATTCAAACTGACAAAGTATTGTATTGTTAGATTCGAGAATTGTTGTCAGTTCGAGTGGCACGCTGACGAAGGAAGCGAGTTGTATCGAGAACACCTCGAAGCCCAATCTTCCACCAAT